>JABXIR010000038.1 GCA_013372965.1 Gammaproteobacteria bacterium | reverse complement strand
TTATTTATTCCCGCTGCAGCGCCGTTACTTGGGATGTTCTGTTTCGGTAATCTGATGAAAGAATGTGGTGTCGTTGATCGTCTAAGCGATACGGCTCAGAACGCCCTGATCAACATCACGACGATTTTCTTAGGACTGTCGGTTGGCTCTAAGCTTGCCGCAGACAAGTTCCTCGACCCGAAAACGTTGGGTATCCTGGCGCTCGGCATCGTAGCATTTGCAATCGGTACCGCAGCGGGTGTTTTGATGGCGAAGCTGATGAACGCAGTCTCTAAGCAGAAGGTCAATCCATTAATTGGTGCGGCGGGTGTGTCGGCGGTTCCTATGGCGGCGCGCGTGGCTAACCGTGTTGGTCTCGAGGCAAATCCTCAGAACTTCCTATTAATGCACGCGATGGGCCCAAATGTTGCGGGCGTGATTGGTTCGGCAGTTGCGGCGGGTGTTATGATCTCCGTCGTGAACGCTATGGGCTAAATAGCCAGCCGATTCAGTGTAAAGGCGTCCCTTGGGGCGCCTTTTTGTTATAGTGACATAAATAAATAGTGAGGTGCGTTATGGGACCGATGGAACGCCAGATTAACGAAAAGCTCATCGCCGAGTTTGGCCCGAGTTTTTTACGTGTTGAAAATGATGGTGACAAACACAGTGCAGGTGCTGCCGCTGAAATGCATTTTAAGGTGACCATGGTCGCCCCAGTGTTTGAAGGAAAGATGAAAGTCGCACGTCACCGGATGGTTTACGCGTGTTTAGCCGAGGAGTTGGCAGGGCAGGTGCACGCCTTAGCGCTTAACCTGTATACCGAAGCTGAGTGGGCAGACATCGACGAAGCGCCCGATACGCCAGAGTGCGCCAATAAGCACTAACGTAGTTTAAGGTCGATCGCGTGCTTCACAGACTGGGTAAAATCGCAGGACGGGTAGGTTTCACAACCCCAAAACTCCCCGTGTTTACCCTCACGCTTTACTAAATTCGCATCACACTTAGGGCAGTGTCGCTCATGTGATGAGGGCTTTTTGTTAATCGCGTTACCGGGAATGCCGTTGCGATCCGTTGCACGATAGCTGCATTGTGTATTTTCACAACGCCATAGCCAATCTTTCTTGTGGGTTCGAATGCGCACTAACGATTGTTTGCACAGCGGACAGCGGTGATCATCGATCAAGTGTGATAAGTGACCAAGCGACGCGCTGCTGGCTTCTTCGATTAGGTCGGTGACGGAGTCGCACACCGATTTAAATACTGTCTCGTAATTCACGCGTTTACCACGGATGGCGTCGAACTGTGACATCCATTGTTTGGGGTAATCGAGTGACGTGATCTTGTTAGGTAGTGCGTCAACAAGTTCACGACCAAGCTCGGTGGCCATAATAAACTTACCTGCCCGCAATACATAGCCGCGCTTAATTAACGTCTCGATCACGTTGGCACGGGCCGCCTCAGTCGCGAGGGATTGAACTCGACGTGGGCTGGTTGGGTGGCAGTCGTATTCGACGTGTTCCAATGCGCGTAGTGCTTCGCCATCATTATAATATTTTGGCGCCTTAGTGCGTTTCGCTTCAATATGGACACGCTGGCCCCAAAGTGGTGTGTCGTTATGCCACTGGATAGTTGGGTGAGCAGGGCGGTTGTCATTGGTGGTGTTGAATAGGGCATACCAGCCGAGATCGATTTCTTCGCTAATCGCGGCCTCGAAGGTGTAGCCCTCGACATCGAAAGTGAAGTGCTTAGACACCGCACGATGTGGGCCCAGCTGGTGTGTTGCGACGTACTTAACGATGGTGTCGTAGACGAGCGCTTGTTCTTTCGTAAGGATGACCGAGTGACGCGGTTTGCCCGTTGGACAGATCATGTACTGTTTTAGAGGCTGCTCGGGCGGTCGCTGGATAGCGGTGGTTAATGGATCGACGGGCGTGAGCCCTTGGGTGGTCAAAAATTCGTTGACCGTCTGATTTACATCGTCTGGAGACACACTCGGCGGTAGAGCGTCATCTGGGCCGGTCACCAGCGGGTAACTGATTAATTGATGCGCCACGAACAGATGTCGCGCGGCCTCAACGGTTTGTTCAGCCGTTAAACCGTGTTCTTTGCACATTTCAGCGATCAAGCCCGTAATGTTGAGTGTGGTCGGCGGATGATCGACCATGGGTGTTTCGATCCGTTCAATTAGGGTAGCGGGTTTGCCAGAGCAGGCGAGTTGAATCGTTTCTGCATGACTCTTAGATAGCAAACTGCCATCTTGCTTTAGTCGGGCGCGCACCCGACCCCCTTGATGATCGGTGATGTCGATTTCGAGTTCCAGCTGTTGCTGTATTTCGAACTGTTCGATCGCTCGGTCGTGTTGCACAATCAAGGAAAGCAACGGGGTTTGAACTCGGCCAGCGGTGAGCGTCGACGCAATGCCTTGTTCCCTTGCTCGAAGGGTTAGCGCACGAGATACGTTAATTCCCAGTAGCCAGTCGGTTCTATGACGAGCGAGTCCTGCACTTGAGTAGGGCGAAAACACGCTGTGATTAAAGCTTTGCTCGAGTGAGTGTCGCAAACTTGAGGGAGTGAGTGTATCGAATACGACACGATGAGTGGTTCCACGCCACGCAAGATAGTGCAGAATTTCATGAAGACGGATTTGACTCTCTTCATCAGGGGGGCTGCAGTAGATGACGGTATCGACACGGCGCAATAACTCACTAAGGATGTCGAGTTGGTGTCGACCCGAACGGCGCACCTCCCACCCCCATTGGGACGGAATGATGGGTAAATCGTTTAGATTCCACTGCTTATATTTATCGTCGTAGTACTCGGGAGATGCAGGTTGGAGCAAATGGATATTAGTCCAAGCGACTAGATGCTCACCGACGCGAAAGAAACCCCGCTCGCGAAATGACTCACCGCTGAGTGCAGTTACGATGGCTTCGGCCTGTTCAAAGGTTTCGGTGAGATAAAGGTGCACTAGAACTCCTTGCTGTTGTAGCAACTATACAAACTCAGCTAACCAGTCAGCAAGGTTTTTAGAACATTAATGCGACATCAAAGAAGTTATTGTATGACCGTGTTGAGTTGGCGATTGCGAGTCACTGAACTGCGATGTCCGAGTCGAGATCCTAACGACTTCGATCACTATTGCGTTTGGGTAGACGAAAGGTCTTGCCGACGCGTAAGGAGGTAAGGCGCACGCGTCCGCGGGGCGGTTCGATGACGATGTGCTTCAACCCGCCAAACGTTAAAGTGCAACACAGCCGAACGTATTGCAAAAAAGCCCTGCTAGGCAGGGCTTTTATCGGGTTGAATTACTTCAATGTTGGCATTGAGAATTCAGCAACGTTCGGCATATCTGAAGGCCAACGTTGGGTGATCGTCTTCATCTTGGTGTAGAAGCGAACACCATCTTGACCGTGCATATTAAGTGGGCCGAACAATGAACGCTTCCAGCCACCGAAACAGTGGAACGCCATTGGCACCGGGATTGGAACGTTAACGCCAACCATTCCTACCTGAATGTAATGCGTGAACTTACGCGCTGCGTCACCGTTACGAGTAAAGATCGTGGTGCCGTTACCATACTCATGGTCGTTGATGATGCGACACGCCGTTTCGAAGTCAGGAACTCGAACGATGCAAAGTACTGGACCGAAGATTTCCTCTTTGTAGATGCGCATGTCCGTTGTCACGTTGTCAAACAAACAGGCACCTAAGAAGAAGCCGTTTTCGTGACCTTCAACGGTGATGTCACGTCCGTCTACTATGAGTGACGCGCCTTCTTCAACGCCTAAATCAACGTAACCTTTAACTTTTGCGTGGTGTTCTTTCGATACAAGAGGGCCCATGTCAGTGTCGTTGATACCGTTACCAACCGTCATGGCTTCGATCTTTGGCAATAGCTTTGCTTTTAGTTCTTCAGCAGCTTCGTCGCCAACACATACGGCAACGGATATCGCCATGCAGCGTTCGCCGGCTGAACCGTATGCAGAGCCCATCAGCGCATTAGCGGCCGAGTCGAGGTCTGCGTCAGGCATGATGACCATGTGGTTTTTCGCGCCACCGAGAGCCTGTACACGCTTCCCGTGTGCACTTGCAGTGGAGTAAATGTACTCAGCGATTGGCGTTGAGCCAACGAAACTTACTGCTTGAACCTTTGGATGGGTAAGAAGCGTATCAACCGCCACTTTGTCGCCATTCACGATGTTGAAAACACCATCTGGAAGACCTGCTTCTTTTAGGAGTGCAGCAAGCTTAAGTGCAGTTGATGGGTTCTTCTCTGACGGCTTAAGTACGAAGGTGTTACCCGCAGCGATTGCGATTGGGAACATCCACATTGGAACCATCGCAGGGAAATTAAACGGTGTGATACCGGCGACAACACCTAAAGGTTGCATTTCGCTCCAGCTGTCGATGCCGCGACCAACTTGGCTCGAGTGCTCACCCTTTTGCAGGTGCGGAATGCCTGTTGCGAATTCGACGACTTCGAGACCACGCGTCAGTTCACCCGCAGCGTCAGAGACGACTTTGCCGTGCTCTTCAGTAATGAGGGCAATAATTTCGTCTTTGTCACGCTCAATGAGTGCTTTGAACTTAAACATAACGCGCGCGCGGTTTAGCGGCGTAGTATCACGCCACGCCGGGAATGCGTCGTACGCTGCGTCGATTGCGGTAACAACCGTTTCTTCGGTCGCCATGGCAACTTGGTGAATAACTTCACCAGTTGCTGGGTTCGTGACGTCCTTTGGGGCGTTCGTATCGGCAACAGATGCACCGTTAATAAAATGACCAATAGTTGACATAAAAACCTCGGGTAGGGGCCGAAGCCCCGATTAAATGTATGAATTACTTCGTTGCTTTAATGGCATCAGCCATTAAGTTTACGATTCGGTCGATCTGCTCTTTCTCAATGATAAGTGGAGGTGAGATCGCAAGCGTGTCGCCCGTTTGACGAATTAGTGCACCGGTTTCATAGACTTTCTGGAACACTTCAAATGCACGAGCGCCCGGTGCGCCATCACGCGGTGTCAGTTCAACTGCACCGACGAGGCCGTAGTTACGAATATCCATAACGTTTGGCAGGCCTTTTAGGCTGTGGATCGCATCTTCGAAGTAGGTGTGTAGCTCTTTAGCGCGAGTAAACAAGCCATCGTTTTCGTAGATGTCCATGGTTGCAATACCAGCAGCACATGCAATTGGGTGCGCTGAGTAGGTGTAGCCGTGGAATAGCTCGATGCCGTCTGGGCTTTCTTGCATAAAGGTGTCGTGGATGTCTTTACGAACGAATACGGCACCCATTGGAATGACACCATTGGTCAAGCCTTTCGCGGTGGTAATGAGGTCAGGCGTAACATCAAATTCGTCCGCCGCAAACGTTGAGCCGATACGACCGTAACCGGT
>JABXIR010000001.1 GCA_013372965.1 Gammaproteobacteria bacterium | reverse complement strand
TCAGCGACTCGTTGGGCATGCTGATGATTGACGATCCGGCAGAGGTCACGATTCGTTTTTTGTGACTCGATTGTGCCGTATACCTCCTCGATGCGTGCAGATAACGCGTCGATTAACTGGTCTTTAACGCTTTCGTGAACGAGTAGGTAGTCGGGAGCAATGCAGGTTTGACCATTATTGGTGAACTTCGCCCATACCAAGCGAGCGGCAACATCTCGAAGGTCTGCAGTCTCGTCAATGACGACGGGCGATTTACCGCCCAACTCAAGGGTCACTGAAGTGAGGTGCTTTGCGGCGGCTGCCATCACGATTTTGCCGACGGTGGGAGAGCCAGTAAAAAAGATATGATCGAAAGGTTTAGCCAGCAGTTCGGTCGTGACCTGCTTGTCGCCCTCGACCACAGCCACTTCGTGCGACTCGAATATGTCGTCACACAAGCGCTTAATTTCTTTTGACAGGTTAGGCGTCATTTCCGACGGTTTGATCACGGCAGTGCATCCAGCGGCGATGGCGCTGATGAGAGGGCCAAAACTCAAAAAAACCGGATAGTTCCAAGGCGAAATAATTAATGATGTACCCTTCGGCTCATACAGAATTTTCGAGGAGGTCCCGAAAAGTGTTAGAGGAGCGCGAACACGGGTTGGCTTCATCCAGGCTTTCAGATGACGCTGCGTATGTTGAATCTCAGAGAATAACGGCATGAACTCGGCGATTAACACCTCCGATTCGGGCTTATTGAAATCTTTGGCAGCCGCGCGAATGATAGAGCCTTTGAAACGAACCAGTGCGCGCTTTAGCGTGTCGAGTTTTGCGATCCGCTGGGCGTACGTCGACCGTTTCAATGTGTAAGAATGTCGTTTTTGGGCTGAGAACAGCTCGTCCGTTGTATGCATGTTTGTTGGGTATCCTACCAGTTTAGCCGTGCTCTACTATGCAAGAGCCTCTTCAGAAAGTGAAGGTTATCACGGTGGATTTTGCGAGTTATTTTCTGACGCATCGCGGTTTAATGAATTGATGGTCGGCTTGTAGCCTGAATCAAAAAATTCCTCGGTGATACGTTCGGTTGACAAAACTTGATCACCGACACTTGGAATTCATGCTCGACAAGTGCAACGGCCATATCCAAAACCAACCACGCTTCGACCAAAGATCTCATTGGAGCGATTTTACGCTCGAACTCAACCTCCTGTTGCAATCGCTCGATGCCAATATTGAGGTACTTTTCAGGAACGTCTATTTCCTTGAGTTCGGGGACTCGTTGATTGGCTGCCCATTTACAGAAGGCCGAAAAACTTGCGTTCGCAGTTGAGTAGGGTGTGCTTGGAACGGCGGTGTAATGCGTTCGCCCCAGGCTGTCTCTTACCCAGGAGTCGAACCCGAGGCGATAGGCTCTAATGACCTCCCGATGATGCTCTTCCGTGCTTGAGCCCGTCACGCGCTGTCGCGTGGCAAACTTCAGTAGATCGTCACTGAGATCGAAGGGAGCGCTCTTGCCGATCGAAGAGAACGCTCGGTAAGGTTTGTCTAAAAGCTTGTGGTAGCAACACGGAGACAGGCTGAGTGATCCGGTTTTCTGAGCGAGAAACTGATCGATTAGCGCGCGGTGCAAACCTCCGCACGCATGTAACGCCACGAAGTGGTCGTTCGCTTCAAGTGTTACCGGCAGCGTCAGTGCGTCAGCCTGTTGATAGATCGCTCGTTGATCACGTAGTTGGTCAAGGCGAGCCGCTTCTTGTAACAGCACCGGGTTGATTTCATAGCCGGTTCGCAACGCGCTCAGGTTATGGGTGATGTGTCGTCCAAGATGTCCTTTGCCACAACACCAGTCGTGAATGTGTTGGCTGTTGTTGGTCGTAATATAACGCTTGAACGCCATAATCTGCTGCGACTTCCGCAGCTTTACTCCTTCGATGCCTTGTGGTGTTGCGTCAATGTCACCAGGAAAAAAGGTATTCAATCGGCTGTTCAGGTCGATAATGCGTGCCCAGTCTAATTCGACCCTTGACTTCGTGAGTGATTCGCCGAACGATCGTGCAAACACGTCGTGATGTGAGGCAATGACTGCTGAGATTTGAGTGAGTAACTCGCTGAGGTCTTGGGTGTTCTGATGTCGAATCATAGAATTTTAGGGAGTCTTTCGAGCTCTCGTCGTAATTGCAAAAGTTTCAGGTGAAACTATATGTCATCGTCGACGCAGTGAAAAAATGCGCGTTCCGAACAGTATATCACGTATAGCTCAGTAACCGCGCGGAGGTACCCTGATCGTAGTCATTACTAATCGAATAAGTATTTAAACGTAAAAAATGGTTGTTTTCGCTATAGAATCATGTACATTTAGTCGTGGACGCAGTGTCACAATTAAAACCAATTGGGGGGAATTTAATGAAAACTGCACCTTTATCAAACGCAATCCGCATGGCGATTGGCGCATCAGTTTTTGCTGGTGTTGCAATGCCTGCATTCGCACAAGACGCAACCGACGAGGAAAACGTTCAGGTTGAAGAAGTCTATGTAACTGGTTCACGTATTCAGCGTTCAACGAACACTGAATCACAGGAAATCATTTCTATCACAGCTGAAGACATGAAGTTGTCTGGTGACATCTCTGTTGCTGACGCTCTTCGTTCATCTACTCTTAACTCAATCGGTTCATTCCGTGAGTCTTCAGGTAGCTCTGCTCAGTCTAACGCAACAATTAACCTTCGTGGTGCTGGCGCTTCTCGCTCACTCGTTCTTGTTAACGGACGTCGTGTAGTAGGTTCTCCATCACTCGGCGGTGGCGGTACTGTTAACCTTAACATGATCCCGTTCTCTGCAGTTGATCGTATCGAAATCATCGCTGACGGTGCTTCTGCGGTATACGGTTCTGACGCTATTGTTGGTGTTGTGAACGTAATCCTTAAGAAGGGCTACGACGGCATGCAGTTCAACGCACGTTACGGCGATCGCTCGCGTGATGACGGCGTTGAGAAGAGCTTCTCGTTCTTGACTGGCGCAGAAGGCGACCGTGGATCGGTTACTTTCGGTCTAGAGTACGATAGCCGTGATCCTATTTTCGATGCAGATCGTGACTTCACGAAAGCTCGTTACTCAGATCTTGACGGTGATGGCTTCATCACTGGTTACGCTGAAACAGCGGGTGTGTCTTTCTACGGTTACACGCTACTTAATCCTAACTACGACTCAAGCCTAGCTTTTGATCCTAACAACCAAGACTCATGGTACGTTACTCCTGGTAACAACTGTGTTGACGACGGTTCGTTCGTTGGTCCAATGAAGTCTGACCTAGTATTCGGTCCAGACACTGGTTTCTACTGTGGTTACGCGTACGCAAACGTTTCTGCAAACCGTGCTTCTGCTGAGCGTGTAAACGCTTGGGTTAGCTCTACGTTTGAACTAAACGACAGCGTTGAGTTGTTCGCAGACATGATCATTGCACAGAACGAGTCATTTGGTCGTTACGCTCCTCCGGCAGCGCCTGGTGCAGCTCTTGCTTCTGACCCACGTAACCCGTACGGTCAGGCAGTTAACGGTTACTTCCGTTGGGTTGACATCGGTACGCGTGATAACGTTGTAAACGACACAATGACCGACGTAAACATCGGTATCCGTGGTGACATTAACGACTCTCTATCTTACGAGTCTTACTACACCTACTCGGATTACCGTTCAGCATCGAT
>JABXIR010000068.1 GCA_013372965.1 Gammaproteobacteria bacterium | reverse complement strand
GACTTGCCGTCTCGCTCGACCGTCAGTAAACAGGCATCGCGCACCAGCAGCGCGTGTTCCTCATTCAGGCAAGGGATGTGAACACTGCCCGAGGCCAGAACGACATAGAGGTCGTAGAGGTTGTGGCGTTTCATGAAAACACTCTGCGACAAGGTCACCTGCTGAACTTTGTGGCGTTCGAATAAACGTTGATTAACGCCGAAGAAACCATTTCGCACCGCGACATAGCGTTCGTCCAGATCGATTCCCCAGCGTTTCCAACGTTGATAAAAGATCGCAGAAAAAACAGCGATAACTCCCCCGAAAGTGAGTAAAGAGAATACAGCGGACTCGGTATTGAGTCCCACAATAATCGCTACGATGAGTGCGACCGGTGCGGCTATGAAGGCGATCATGCGCACCAAGAATCTGCGATGAATGGGCTGATACGTTCGGCTCTCTAGGTTTGGGTTTGATAGCGAATCGTGCACCAGGTGGTTGACTTCCTCGAACCTCACCGAGGGCACCATAACTTTTTGTTGGGCCTGAGGCTGGTTAGGGTTCTGGTGCTGTTGGCTGCCGATTTGCTCGTAATGTACGTTAGCTCGCTTAAGTAGCCGATCTAACCAGTCTTGACGGATGCTAATCATCTGCAGACGCCTAAGCGGCATGACCACTTCGCGTTTTGTGAACAGCCCTGAGCGACGAATATAGCGATCTTCCTGTCGAGTCAGCCTAAAATCGTAATAGGTGACAATGCTCCCTAAGACCGACAACAACGAGATGAGCATCATGACGAATACAAACGTGGTAAAGATTGCTAAACCAACACCAAACCAACCGTTGCTCTCTAAGCTAAACCACTGAGAGCCGTCGAAGCCAATGTATTGAGCGATCGACCCTAGGTTCTCAGCAAATTCATCGAACAGTGGTGCTGCGGCGCCGAGAATGATCCATACCCGATTGTTAGTGAGGCCGTGGATAATCAAGTCACTCAAGCTACGATCGATCACGAGGATTTCATCGCCAAGCAACGTTTGTCGATTTGAGCTCTCTGCCCCATAAGAATCTTCGGATGGCTCTGTTTCGGCAGTGCTTTGCTTGCTCATCATGACTTCGTGCTTAAGTGCCTCTGCCAGTGGGCGAAATAAGGCGGCGAGTTTCGCCTCGCTCTTGGATGAGCCCGCGGTGTCGAGTTCAACGACGACGTGATTCGTGATGCGATAGTAGAGTGGCTGCTCAAACTTGACGTTTTGAATTCGCGTGTAGGGGAGATTAAGCTGTTTTCTTACGAAGATACCCGATCGAATTTCGATGGCGCCGTCGACGATGCGGAAGCGGAAAAAGTAGTAACTCAGTAGGCCGGAAACGGCGATGAGTGACACGATACCAAGGCTAATCGGTGTAATTAAGTAAGGATTATTTTTGAACAGGTTTCCAAGTGCGATGAATGCGGGGATCAAGTAAATAAATTGCCCTACAAGGTGCTTCACAAACTGAAGCATGTAGTAGACCACCGCGATCTTTGAGACTCGTCGCCACTGGCTCATGTCGTTAATTGAATCAGACATGACTCGACGCTTCCTTGTGGGACAGAATGAACTGTCGCATGGCTTTTGCGCGTTCATGATCTAGGCCCGGAATCATAAAGGTATGTGCTGAACCCCCAGCGCTATAGACCGCTAAGCTGGCTAATTGGTATTTTCGCTCGAGCGGCCCCTGATTAATTTCGACATGCTGAATGCGAACGATAGGTTGAGTCGTGTTCTTCTTAAAAATGATACCACGGCGGTAGCTGCAGTCGTGCTCGCGAAGCAAATAGGCTTTACGAGGGTCGGCTATCGTCACTCTAAGCGCAATAAGCGTAAATAGAACAGTAATCACCCAAGCAGCAATCTGAACGCCTAGCACAGAGTAGAGAGCCAGTTCTAAGTGACTATCAACGAGAAAAAACGCTGCATGGATAACAACAACGAATAGTGCGATCGACCAGTAAACGACCCGACGAAGCGTGATCCAGCGGGTTTCTAGCGGAGTGAAATCGAGTTGCTCGGAGGGCTCTAGGTGATCGATCGCTTGATTGGCAAACATATTGGTTCATTCTTTTTAGTTAATTTTCAGTATATGGTAGTGCCATTAGCTTGCAGAAATAAAGCAATAATCACGAGGAAAGTACATATGAGTCGTTTTCATTCTCTGGCGCTCTTAGCGCTCATCATTTCGCCATCGATCGCTGCTGAAACGCAGTTAATTCATGCGGGAACGGCTTTGTTGATACCCGGGCAAGAGCCGGTCGACGAAGTCAGTATTGTGATTACCGACGGCGAGATTACGCGGGTAGAAGACGGTTATTTGAGAGCCTCCGACGTCGAGGGGCTATCGGAGGTCATTGACTTAAAAGAGGCATTCGTGATGCCTGGTTTGATGGATATGCACGTGCATTTGCAAGGTGAGCTGGGGCCTAGAAACGACTCTGAAGCCCTAAGAATGTCGGCGCCTCTGGTCGGAATGAGAACCGTACATTTCGGTCGAGTGACATTGGAGGCCGGTTTCACAACAGTAAGAGACGTAGGCTCAAATCCTCAGTATATGTATGCCTACCGTGATGCGGTCAATAATGGCTGGGTCCAAGGCCCTCGTGTGATTGCAGCGGGTGGCGTTGGCATTACCGGAGGTCATAACGACGTGTCGGGAATGAGTCCTGAGTTGATGGAGTTCCACTCCGAGCATAATCGAGCGATCTGCGATGGTCCCTATGACTGCCGGCGAGCAACGAGGGACGTCATCAAATACGGAGCAGATTTAATTAAGATTACCTCGACGGGCGGCGTTTTGACGGATCGAGCCACGGGCACCGGTCAGCAAATGGAAATGGATGAACTGGAAGAGGTCGTTGGGGCTGCTCGCCGTATGGGTCGCAAAGTGGCTTCGCATGCACACCAAGAGGAAGGGATTATTGCCGCGCTTCGAGCTGGAGTAGATAGCATCGAACACGGATCGTACGCGGGCCCAGAGTCATACGAATTATTTAAGACGACCGGTGCGTACTTGGTTCCCACGCTGCTAGCGGGCGATACCGTCGTCGACATGGCGAATAACTCGAATGTGCTATCGCCTTCTCAGGCCGCAAAAGCCATTCGCGTTGGCGCTGATATGATCAATAATTTTGGCAATGCCTATCGAGCGGGCGTGCGTATCGCTTTCGGTACGGACAGCGGTGTTTCCCGACACGGAACTAATGCAAGGGAAGCGGTGTTGATGCATGAGGCAGGCATGCCAGAAATGGATGTGTTGATCTCAGCGACGGTGAACGCGGCTGATCTAATTGATATGACAGATCAATTGGGTACCCTTGAGGTTGGTAAGCGAGCCGATATTATCGCGATGAGCCAATCGCCACTACGAGACATTGAAGCGTTACTTAATGTGGGTTTTGTTATGAAGGACGGCGACGTCGTTAAGAACGAACTCGATTAGTGGCTTCGTCAAAAACGTATACCAAGCGTTCCATATGGCACGCTAAGGTAAGTGTGATTAGTAAGTGACAAGGATAGCAATAATGAAACAACTTCTTCTCGGGATCTTTGCTGCGACTGCATTCGCAGCATGCACACCGATGGACTCATCGGATTCGGCGGGCAGTGCCGATTCACTGACGATCGACTACGAATATTATCAACTCGAAAATGGTCTGAACGTTATTCTGCACCAAGATACGTCGGACCCAATCGTAGCGGTCGCAACGGTCATTCACGTCGGGTCATCTCGAGAAGAAGTGGGTCGCACGGGCTTTGCTCATCTGTTTGAGCACATGGCATTCAATGACTCGGAAAACGTCCCTCGCGGCGCAAATCGTCAAATGATCGAGGAGCTCGGTGGATCTCGGAATGGCGGTACTTGGAGTGATGGAACGATCTACTATGAAGTCGTACCGAAGGATGCGCTCGAAAAGCTTATGTGGATCGACTCAGATCGCCTAGGTTACATGATTAATACCGTTACGGAATCGGCGCTTGAGCGAGAGAAACAGGTGGTGAAAAATGAAAAGCGCCAACGAGTCGACAACCAGCCCTACGGACACACCGGTGCTATCATTCGACGCGCCTTATATCCAGAGGGTCACCCGTACTCTTGGACGGTCATTGGTGAACTAGAGGATCTTCAAGCCGCGACACTCGATGACGTTCGCGCTTTCTACGACCAATACTACGGACCTTCAAATGCAACCCTAGTGATTGCAGGCGATATTGATATTGAGGAAACTAAAGCGCTGGTTGAGACGTGGTTCGGTGAAATTGCTCCAGGTCAAAGTGTCAGCGATCTTGAGCCAATGCCGGTCCGTTTGAATCAATCTGCCAGACTGTACCATTTAGACAATTTTGCGCGTCTTCCCGAGTTAACGATTACCTTTCCAACGGTTGAAGAGTACCACCCCGATAGTTATGCACTCGAGGCTTTGGCCCAGTTGCTGTCCGATGGTAAGCGAGCGCCCCTCTATCGGCAGCTAGTCGAGGAGCGAGGACTAGCACCTTCGGTTTCCGCGCGTCAGAGTAGCAATGAATTGGCGGGTGAATTCTCAATTCGCGTTCGGGCGAATGCCGGTGTGTCACTCAACGATGTTAATTCCGGAATTGAGGCTGCCTTAGAAGACTTCGAGACGACTGGCTTCGATGATCGCGACCTCCAAAGAATTAAAGCAGGTTTAGAAACAAGCTTTTATCAAGGCGTGTCATCCGTATTAAATAAGGCCTTCCAATTAGCGACTTACGCTGAATATGCCGGTGATCCTGGATACTTTAGCACCGATATTGAGCGAATTCAGGCCGTTACTCGTGAAGACATTGAACGCGTTTACAACACGTATGTGAGAGACGCCAATGCCGTCTATACGAGTGTCGTTCCCAAGGCTGAGCCAGAGCTTGTTCTCGCCCAATCGATTGATGCAGGTATCGAAGAAGAACAAGTCGTGGCAGGCACTGAACCGACTTTTGATGATGCGGAAGCGAGCTACGAACGCACGCCCACGGTTCACGATCGGAGTGAGCCGCCACTCGGCCCGATGCCTGAGATTCAAGTGCCGAACGTTGTCGACGTTACTGCTAACAACGGCGTTCGATTACTCACTATCGAATCGGCCGAGTTGCCATTATTTGATTTTGAATTGTTTATACCTGGTGGCGCATGGCTAGAATCCCAGTCAAACTTTGGCGCCAACGCCTTGATGGCCACATTAATGAACGAAGGTACGGCATCGCTTACGCCAGCCGAATTAGAAGATGCAATAGGTTTGCTTGGCTCTTCGGTTCGTGTTCGATCGACGATGGACGGAATCGTTGTCTCCGCAAGCGGTCTTGCGCGGAACTTTGAGGCTACGCTCGATATCGTCGCGGAGCTCGTCCAATCTCCACGTTTTGACGAGAGCGATTTTTCGCGAATCAAGCAACAGAGCCTAACTCAGATTCAAGCCAGTGAGACATCCCCGATGGCGATTGCGTCTCGCGCTGCGTTTGCATCGTTATATCCAGCCGATTACCGAGCTGCTTGGCCCACTTCTGGAACATTGACATCGGTTAGCGCGATCGATTTAGATCAGCTGAAGGCGTTTTATGATCTTAGCGTTCGCCCGGAAGGCGCGGTATTTAGCCTATCGGGCGATATTCCACCAAATCGAGTGGCTCGCGCATTTAATGCGTCCTTCGCTGATTGGCTTCCAACTGGCGCGCCGAGAGTTTTCCGCGATGTTGAGCATGCCGAACTGCCGGATCTACCAAATTGGGTGTTCGTTGATCTGCCCGAGGCAAAACAGTCGGTATTATTTATGGCATCTCAAGGGCCGTCGTCATTTTCAGTCGATGAAAACGATCTCAGTTTTGCAATTAATCGTCTCGGCGGTGGAAGCAGTGCACAGCTATTTCAAACGCTTCGAATTCAGTTAGGGTACACCTATGGTGCGTACGCATCCGTTCTTGGTGGTCGTTATAACGCACCGGTTCTGGCGTACAGTAGTGTTCGTGCTAATGTTACTTCAGAGGCGATGGACGTGTTCAGATCGCTCATCGAGGGCTACCAAGCGCAGTACAGTCCGGATGATCTCGCGACGACGCAAAACATTTTAATCAAGTCGCAAACACGCGCTTACGAGAGTCTCAGTCAAAAAACCGGCATGCTATCGGAGATGGGTCGCTTCAATCTCGCGAGCGATTTCGTATCTCAGCGTCAGCAACGTGTGGCGAGTATGACGGAGGAGCGCGTCGATCAGCTGTTATCAGAGTATTTAGCTGAAGATAAGCTTCTTTATGTCATCGTAGGTGATCGAGCAACTCAATATGATAAATTGGTCGAACAGCTGGG
>JABXIR010000291.1 GCA_013372965.1 Gammaproteobacteria bacterium | reverse complement strand
TTACTCAAGCAAGCCGCAAACGGAGAACGCAAGGGAAGCTGGTATTACGGTGATGACTTCCGTCTTTCGGGCGATCAATCGCGTATGTATACATTCAACGTCAATGGTACAGTGGTTAACGCAACCTTGGCCAACAGCAGCGATCACGTTAACGCGTGGCAGGTCGAGCCACACGGTGACTCTTGGCTTGCGTACACCGACGGGGACGAGGCAGTCATTCGTCCATTCCTTCCAGACCGCGAAGCACAGGGCGTTGCATCGGATCGTCAGTTGCGCTCCCCGATGTCTGGGTCAGTCATTCACATCGCCAAAAACGATGGAGCCCTTGTAGAGGCTGGCGACTCACTATTCATTATCGAAGCAATGAAAATGGAACATACGGTCAAAGCGATGTCGAGCGGTACATTAAGCATTAATCAAATCAGTGTTGGTGATCAGGTAAGCGACGATCAACTACTAGCAACCATCGAGGAGCTCTAGTATGGCGATTAAAATTGTCGAAGTCGGTCCTCGTGACGGGCTTCAAAACCAGCCTGTTATCTTGCCCGCAGACATTCGTGCGGCTTGGATTAACAAGCTATACGAGGCGGGACTGCGCTCTGTTGAGGTAGGCTCTGTGGTGAGAGCTGACCGCATTCCTCAAATGGCGAACTCAGAGGAAGTCATTGAATTAATTAATCCACCTGAGGGCGTGGATGTTGGGGTACTGGTTCCCAATCTGAAGGGGCTTGAGCGCATTACCAATCCCAAGGTTAACGATATTGGCGTATTCACCGCCGCCTCCAATACGTTCAACGAGAAAAACATAAACACCAATATCGCCGGGTCGCTCGAGCGGATTCGGCCTGTGGTGGAGCAAAGTCTCTCGAGAGGATTAAAGGTCAGAGGGACCGTAAGTTGCATCGCAGCATGCCCGTACGAAGGCGTCACCGACATCGCGACCATCGTCTCAGTGTGCGAAGCGCTGTATCAAATGGGATGCTACGAGATCGTGCTTGGCGACACCATTGGGGCGGGTACGCCAGAGCGCATACGTGAAGTCATCAATGCATTGACGCCTTCGATTGACGTCTCGAAGCTTGCTCTTCATGCACACGATACACACGACAATGCGATCGACAACGTTGCAGCAGCCCTTGAACTGGGTGTTTCAAGTATCGACGCTGCAGCCGCTGGGATGGGTGGATGTCCATACGCACCCGGTGCAAAAGGGAACGTTTCAACCATGAAAGTGGTGCACTTTTGCCATCAAGAAGGACTCGAGACTGGCGTTGATGAAGGCATGCTGTCGATTGCTGAGCAGTTTATTCTGCGGGCGATCGATCAGTTTTCTTAGGCACGCTCAGCCGACTGGAACCGCGTTTTGAACGGATGTACCGACGGGTGATCGACGATCAGCTCTGCTGAAATTAACGCGTATTGCACACCCGTCGCACAAGCTTCGTTCAGACGATACTCGCAGTGATATGTGAGCAGCTTATTGTTTGCCAACAAGAACTCCGAAGTGCAGCGGCGCTCGCTGCGCTTGGTACTCGCAAGCACGATCGGTCCTCGCGGTCGCATCGACTGGATCGCTCTTTTCAGAGCGGGGTTTAACGAGATGTACCGTTGATAGACATCACTGAGACCCTCACATGGATTGGCGAGCAATAATCGATGACCGATGGTGCCGCTCTCGGCGTTGTAAGTAAACGTTTGCATATCGAAGTTATTCGGGAGTGCAGCTGCAGCTACAACCACGGGACCACTTAATTGGTTTAGCACCGATAAATCCATACCGGTCGGCGCCGCAGCCGATAAAACCAACATGGTGATCATACCGGTCGGTAGTGCAACATATCGAACCAGTGGGTACTCTCTGAGTGTGGGGGCAATCAAGTAATAGTCGCCGAGTGGATATTGACTAAAGATGGCATGGCCAATGCCATTGGCGCTTCGCTGAAAACAGCTGTAGCTAAAAAATTCGCTATGTTTCAACCGCGCGTAGTAGTCTGACGAGGTATTTTGAAGTGCTAAGACATCGGGTGAGGCATGAGCGATTAGCTCAAGCTGTGCGTCGTTAAATTCTGAATTGTCTAACCGCCAACTGCAAAATGTACTCATAACATCCTCCGCTAATTGTCTATAAAAGATATTTAGCCGAGAGTTTGCTGTTGCGACAACTACTTAAAAGTTTAGAATTAATTGAGTATCGATGGAACGGTGTTGACGTCTTCGTTGATCACATCACGATCGGGAAGCAATCCCGCCACCATATTGAGCACCAACGATGACGTATCGACTTCATCGATGTCTGAAAAAACGCGTTCTGCTACCGTGGTGTCGAATATTGTGTCGACTGAAATGCCTCGGGTCGATTGACTTATTTGAACCTGCACCTGCAGGCCTGGCCCCACGTCCGCATCAAACGCCCACCAAAAGCCACCCGCACTATCGTACGTTAGCTGCGAGCTTTTTACGGTTACTTCGACTGAATCGAGTTGTACGTCCACGCGAGTGATCCTGAGTTAATCTTTGAGGTGCGCTATTCTACGCGCACCTTCAGAAATTTACAGTAAGTGCTTACACTTGAAACGATGAACGAGCCAAAACACGGGCGATAGGTTAAACTTCGCTTATCAATTAAAGGAAACTTTATGTCTAACCGTGAAACACAATTAATCGAAGCCGTCGAAAAGCTGCTCGACCTAGCTAACGAACTCGCTGAATCAAGTGATCCTGACGTAATTAACGCGGCGCTATTGCACGCGGCGAGCCGCTACAACGCTTTTGTTGTTGCCTTAAATACTGACGACCTAAAAGATGAAAAACGCTCGGCAGTGAGTTATTTAGTCGGTGAGTACAAAGCCATGCTAGAAGAGCAACTCGACGACTTTATCGCCAACCCTGTGGTTGCAGAAGACGATGACTAAACCGATATTTCCAACCGGTATCTACCGACACTTTAAAGGCGGAAGATATCGAGTACTCGACGTCGTCAAACATTCCGAAACCGACGAGTGGATGGTGTTATACCATCCGATCAACTCGCCTCAACCACTTTGGGTTCGACCGCTTGAGATGTTTGAAGAGCGGGTCGAGCGCGATGGCAAAACGTACTGGCGTTTTCAACTAGAAGCCGACTAAGGCGTTTCACTACCGAGCAGAAAGTCGCGATATAATTCTCGACTTTTTAAGCTCCGCCCTTCCAACAACTGATTGACAAGAAGTCGAAACAATCGCCGCGAATTGTCGCTGGCGAGCAAGTTGTTTTGAAGTTCGACTAATTCTGCGCCCGTGAATGATTCATTGAACGCTCGGTCGCTCTTGCGAACCCCCTCGTTCACACTCACCCAGTAGCTCGCCGTCGGTTCCACTTCGGACTGAGTATCAACGCAGTAATTAAGCTCCGGCCACACGCCCAAAGTGAGGAGTAGCTCGTACTCAAAACGACGAAGTTCGGGCTCGAAATGCGGCGACGATGCCAGCCCATTAATGCAGTACTCATAGGCCGCAAAAACGTTGGTGTGTTCGTCGGCGACCGGCAATAGTCGGTAAACCAACTCGTTTACATAGAAACCCGCATAGAGGGCATGCGCGCCCAATTGAAGTGGTGGACTTGAGTTTTCAACTTTTGACAGAGACTTAACTTCGCCCCGGCCCTTCCAACTGGCTGTAATCTGCTGAAAAGGTTCGCCAGCGCTACCTCGCTTGGGCTTTCGCCAAACGGCCGTAATACGACCGTCTCGCTCGGTAATCAGGTCAACGAGGTAGCTTCCTTCGCGGTATGGTCGCCGATGAATTACCCAGGCGCGTTGAAGCTCAAGACGATTCAATCAGTCCTCCGAATCGTACCCTAGACTCTTTAGAGCACGCTCGTCATCCGACCAGCCACGCTTAACTTTAACGAAGGTATGAAGCATGATCTTGCGATCGAAGAGACGCTCCATATCCTTGCGAGCCTCTTGACCGATGAGTTTGATACGACTGCCCTGTTTACCCACGACGATACGCTTTTGTCCGTCACGCTCAACCAGAATCACCGCATGAATATCTAGAACGTTGCCCTGATCTTTGAAGGACTCAATCTCGACGGTCATCTGATAAGGTAATTCGTCTCCGAGCTGACGCGTAATCTTTTCACGAACAATCTCTGCCGCTAAGAATCGCGAGCTTTTGTCGGTAATTTGATCTTCCGAGAAAAACATTGGACTCGGAGGAACGTGAGGTTCCACCGCTTTCAGCAGTGCATCCACTTGCACGCCTTGCAACGCTGAAATTGGAATAATACTCGCAAAGTCATGGCGATTGCTTAGCTCTGAAATGTAAGGAAACACTTCATTTTTGTTTTCGAGACGCTCAACTTTGTTAATCGCCAAAATAATGGGCGTCTTTGACTTTTTGAGAAGTTCAAACACATGTTCGTCTTCGTCGGTCCAACGCATACGATCAACGACAAAAATCGCCGCATCGACATCACGCAGTGAATCCACCGCTTCTTTGTTCATATAGTCGTTTAAAGCGCGACCGGTCGATTTGTGGATTCCCGGCGTATCGACAAAGACAAACTGAGTCTGGTCTTCGGTGTGAATGCCCAGCATACGGTGGCGAGTTGTTTGGGGCTTTCTCGAGGTAATGGCCAACTTCTGACCCAAAATTCGATTAAGTAGTGTTGATTTGCCAACGTTCGGCCGCCCAACAATGGCAATAAACCCACAACGGGTTTGAGTTTCTGACATTCTATTTTCTCAGTTTATTAAGCGCTGCTTCTGCAGCCGCTTGTTCAGCTTTACGGCGCGAGGACCCCTCGCCTAATACGCCATTGGGTAATTTCTTGGGCACCACACACTTCACAACGAATTCACGTTGGTGATCAGCGCCTTTGGTATCAACGATCTCATATAAAGGTAGCTCAACTTGAGACTTTTGAACCCATTCTTGTAACTGGCTCTTTGCATCTTTAACACGATCTAACGGTTGAATAACTTTCAATCGATCGTCGTACCATCGTCGCACGCAGTGTTGCGCTGTCTCAAGCTTGTCATCGAGGGAGATCGCAGCAATCAATGCCTCGACCGCGTCCGATAAAATTGATGGCTTACGATGCCCACCGCTTTTGATTTCTCCCTGCCCAAGTATGAGGCATTCACCGAGAGACCATCCTTCGGCAATCTCTGCAAGCGTCGCTTCGCAAACGAGATTGGAACGCGTTCTACTGAGTACACCTTCATCAACGTTTGGCATTAATTGGTAAAGAGCCTCAGCAACGGTAAGACCCAGAATCGCGTCACCCAAAAATTCGAGTCGTTCGTTGTTATGCGCACCGACACTGCGATGAGATAAGGCCTGCTTAAGCAGGCCTTGATCTTTGAACTGATAACCGAGCTTCGCCTGAAGCTGCTGGTATTTTATTTCTACCGGAGTATTAATCATTATCTATGGTTGACGATACTGTTCATCAAAACTTACAACGACATCGATATTATAGAAGAGATTGATACGAACCTCGTAGTCTGCAGTTACCACGAACTTGTCGTTATCTTTACTTACCACCAACGCGTTACGTCCCTCAGTAGAGATGTTGTTAATGGTCATTGCTCGATTCAGGCGATCACGAACGGTTGCACGATTCGCGCCTTCTAGATCGCCTTCGAGTACTTCTGTGACCGAACTACCCATTAACGAATTGTCCAAGTAGATCGGACCAATCTTAAAGCCTAAGATGCCGAAAAAAATGACTAAAACGAGGAGCAAACAGATACCGTAGAAGGACATTCCCTGTTGATAATGTTTCATACTTAGTATTTCCGTGTTAATTAATTTCACCAACGCGATCGAAGCTTGGAACGCTGAAGAACTTATCCCAGAACATCCACTTAACATCCGCGCGACCCACAATATTTTGCTCAGGAACTGGGCCCCATGCACGCGAGTCGTTCGAGTTATCGCGGTTGTCTCCCATCATAAAATAGTGACCCTCAGGTACAACTACATTGACGTTCACGCTTAATGACCCAGGATTGACGTTTCGATACATCGAATGCTCAACACCACCGAGTGTTTCCTTAGTTTCCAACACTCTGGGTTCGTTTACTGGGTAACCCATCACAAGTTCTTGTGGCTGTATTTCACCATTGATGAATACCTGCCCATTGAGCACTTGGATACGATCTCCTGGGAGACCAACCACTCGCTTAATAAAGTACTGGCTCGAGCCCGGTGGGAAAAACACCATCACATCACCGCGTTTTGGCGAGTCCATTTCGAAGAACGTCGAGTTTTCTAGTGGAATGCGAAGTCCGTAGGCGAACTTGTTAACTAGGATGAAATCACCCGATTTTAGCGTTGGTTCCATGGAGCCACTCGGAATCTGAAATGGCTCGTAAAAAAACGAGCGCAAAAAGAACACCACAAACAAAATGGGAAAGAACGATTTAGAGTAATCGACCCACCAAGGATCTGCTCCGCCGTTTCTTGATTTCGCAAAAAGCAGGCTATCGGTTAGCCATACAACCCCTGAAACCACAATTAAGATTAAAAATATTAGTGGCAAGTTCAATTCCATAAATCCCCCAAAATGGTGCGTCGACGATCAGTCGACTTTAAGTACAGCT
>JABXIR010000079.1 GCA_013372965.1 Gammaproteobacteria bacterium | reverse complement strand
CGCGCGAACCAATCCATGATCTTGGCATCTTTGCCTATCAGAATACGTCGACGCTTTTTCACCATACCTTCGATGATCGCAGTCGCCGCTTGCTCAGGAGTCGTAACCGCGAGGCGCTCAAAATCTTCGATGAGTTTCGATTGGCCACCTTTCAAAGCACGCTCGTCCACTCTAGAGCTCTTAGCGATGTTGGTGGCGATACCACCGGGGTGAACACACGATACTTGTACGCTGGTGCCAGCCATTTCCATTTTTAACGCCTCGGTGTAACCGCGAACCGCAAACTTACTCGAGTTGTAGGTGCTTTGAAGCGGCAAGCCAACCAAACCAAACAGCGATGACACGTTTACGACGTATCCTTGATCGGTTTCGCGTATGTGCGGAAGGAAGGCCTCGACGCCGTTCACCACACCCCAGAAGTTGATGTTCATCAGCCACTCAAAGTCTTCGCGCTTGGTGTCGCTGGCACGACTGATTAATGTCACCCCGGCGTTGTTGATGATGCCGTTAATTTTTCCAAAGTGTTCAAGCGTCGCACTTGCGTAGTGATTCATCGCATTTCGGTCGCTCACGTCGACAACGGACAATAGTACGTTGGTGCTCTCGGGGAGTAGCGCCTTAGTCTGTTCCAGACCCGCCATATTAACGTCGGACAGTGATAGGTCTGCACCGCGCTCGGCGAGTTGCATTGCAAGGCTTCGCCCAATGCCCGAGCCGGCCCCAGTAATTGCGATGACTTGTGTTTCGAACTGACTCATTGCGACTCCTCGGATGTGTTGGCTTTGATGTGTCGTACGCACAGCTGGCTGATGTCGTCGATGAGTGACGGGGGTAAGTCGTGGCCCATGTTGTTAATTTCGTGAATCACGGCGTTTGGGATCTTTTGCGCGGCATCGCGACCGCCTTCAATGTGAACCAATGGGTCTTTGTTGCCGTGAATAATTAAGGTTGGCGCTTGAATACTCGCAAGAATCTTTGAGCGATCCCCGTCGGCAATGATGGCGTTGGTTTGACGCAAAATGCCTGCGCTCGTTTGACCCTGAGCTAAGTTGTCCTCAACGAATGAACGCAGGCGTTCTCCTTCGAGTGGATGCTCTCGGGTGCCTACCAAGCGCTGGGTTTGCATGTTGTACTCAAGAATCGAGTTTCTATCGTATTTTGCAGGCCCTTTAGCAATGTGCTTGGTGACTTCCGAGCTTGGCCCTGGAATGCCTTTTGCACCACTGGTCGACATGATTTGAATGAACGTATTAACGCGTTGTGGGTAGCGTGAGCATAAGTGCTGACCAATCATGCCGCCCATCGAAACACCAATAATGCTCGCTTTACTAATGCTCAAGGCGTCCATTAATGACACGACATCATCGGCCATGTCGCTTAGCGAATAGTCCGACTTTACGCGTAATCCGAGCTTTCGCTTGATAATTGCAAATGCGAGATTAGGCTTCTTAAATTCGTCGTAATGCTTCGATTTGCCGATGTCACGGTTGTCGAAACTAATGACGTAAAGACCTGCCTCAACTAACTGGTCGATCATTTCTTGAGGCCATGCCGTTGAGGGCATACTCAGCCCCTGAATTAGAACAACGGCCGGATTAACCGATTGACCATAGCTGGTATAAAAGATGTGCTTAGTATCTGGGAGTGCGATTGGCATAAAGATCACTTTGTTTTTAGCGTTAGTGTGTATTAACTAGCGTACGAAATGCCCGCAATTTTTTATGTCACAGCGGAGACATAAGTTGGACGGACGGCTCGTTATAGTTACACGCATGAATCGTCTGATTAGATCACTCCAATAGAGCTTACCGCAAGCTTCTCAAGGATCTTCTAGGCACACAAAGCTAACTATGCCTTTAGTCTCATGCAAGTTAAGTTTGTTAATAAGGATAAAAGTATGAATGTGATTGCTGCTTCCGAGCTGCCTTCTTGGGAAGGAAAAGAGACCGGTGTCTCGAGCTGGATTGAAGTTACACAAGAAAAGATCGATCAGTTTGCCGATGCAACACACGATCATCAGTTTATTCACGTCGACCCAGAGCAAGCGGCTAAAACGCCTTTTGGTTCAACCATCGCCCACGGCTTTCTCTCACTATCGTTGTTGTCTGCATTTTCCTACGAGAATGCACTCGGTTTAGAGCATACCACCATGGGGGTGAACTACGGGTTCGAAAAAGTTCGTTTTTTACAGCCGGTAAAAGTCGGTAGTCGTGTACGCGGCCGAAGCGTTTTAAAATCCGCTGTCGAAAAGCGACCTGGGCAGTTTTTACTTACTTGGGACGTTACCGTCGAAATTGAAGGGCAAGATAAGCCCGCACTCAAAGCTGAGTGGCTGACGATGACGTTCGTAGATATCACAAAATAACACGGGAGATTCACATGACAGTAAGATTTGATGGCAAGGTGGCAATTGTCACTGGTGCAGGTAACGGTTTAGGTAAATCACACGCGCTAGCGCTTGCAGCTCGCGGTGCAAAAGTCGTTATTAACGATTTGGGCGGTTCGCGCGACGGCAGTGGTGCAAATTCGCAAGCGGCGCTCGACGTGGTTTCAGAAATTGAAGCGGCAGGTGGTGAAGCAATGGCAAATGGCGCAAACGTTGCTGATTTTGCTCAAGTTGAAGCGATGGTTGCCGATGTCATGGCAAAGTGGGGTCGCATTGATATCCTCGTCAACAACGCGGGCATCCTTCGCGATAAGTCGTTCTCAAAAATGCCGATCGAAGATTTCAGCCTAGTGACGGATGTTCACCTTATCGGTGCAGCAAACTGCACTAAAGCGGTTTGGGACATCATGAAAGCGCAAAACTACGGTCGTATCGTGATGACCTCTTCATCTTCTGGTTTGTACGGAAACTTTGGTCAAACCAACTACGGCGCAGCGAAGATGGGCCTTGTTGGCTTTATGAATACCCTATGCCTCGAGGGCGAGAAGTACGGTATTAAGTCGAACTGTTTGGCTCCGACTGCGAACACTCGTATGACGGAAGACATTATTCCTGATCCAAAAGTACTTGAGTTGATGACAACTCAGTCGGTCACTGCAGGTCTGTTGGCGTTGGTTGCTGAGAACGCGCCAAACCGAGCGGTTCTATGTGCGGGTGCGGGCGGTTACGCTCGAGCAGTGGTTGTTGAAACTGAGGGCGTATACTTGGCTCCAGACGAGCAAACCCCTGAGAACGTATTGGCGAACTGGGATCAGATCGACGACGTTGCTACGGCGAAGGAATTAACAGCGGGCTTCCAGCAAACCTTTAAGTTTGTCGGTAAGGCAGCAGAACACCTCGGCGTTAAGCTCGACGGTTAATAGGAGAATTTATCATGAGAGATGCAGTTATTGTATCAACGGCACGTACACCGATTGGCAAAGCGTACCGCGGTGCGTTCAACATGACCAAAGGCCCAACCTTAGGTGGTCACGCGATTCGAGCGGCGGTTGAGCGCGCAGGTATTGAAGGCGATCGCGTCGAAGACGTAATCATGGGTTGTGCACTTCAGCAGGGCACCACATCACCCAACGTAGGTCGTTTGGCGGCGCT
>JABXIR010000155.1 GCA_013372965.1 Gammaproteobacteria bacterium | reverse complement strand
CAGACTCGACTGAGCATCGACCTCTTCAAAAAGTGGCCAAGCAACGACATACATTTTGTGGCGCCAAGAACAGAGCACTTTATTTTCGACCTGGAAAATCAGCATATCGAGAAAGATTTGCAGTTCGGCGGTATGCCCGTCGATGAACTGTATAACGGTGACGTAACCATCGGTTATAACCGATTCGTGGCGCCAGCCTTTGACTCGGGCTACGAAGTATACCTGCCCGAGGACGACGACTGGTTACTGCTTGAAGACCTAAGCTTTTCTGCGTGTCGAGACTTCGACGATGACGACGACATTTGCACAAGCCAAAGAAGACTACAATCTTTGGAAATTGCTCGCCGTACCGAACGAGTTGTATCGACCGGTCGACCGGTTTTTAGAAATACGCGGGAAGGCGTGGTAGTCGCCACCGTTCGTCACACCTACGAACAAGCTCGAACACTGATGGCACGAGACTCGGGTGAGGACCTTGAAGATTATCGATTCCGCACACAGCTTTTGAAAACACGCGATGGAGGCAAAACGTGGCAGCGCGCAAGCGATGAGAATCGCGCGAGCACTTGCACCACCGTACTGCGCTACACCGACAACGATATCGTCGTAGGCTGCAGCTCGTCTGCCGTCATTCGATCGACCGATGGTGGTTTAACGTGGCAGAACATTAGCTACCGATAAGCGACCGATTAATGGCTTAGCTCTCGTGCCAATTGAGGCGAGAGTTAAGCGCAATTCATAGGTCCTGAACTTCGCGCACTGCACGTTTAATATTACGACGTGAATCGCTCCAGCTCAGAAACTACCAGCTCGGCGCATTGCTCAATCGACAATCCGTCGGTTTTCACGTGAATATCGGGCGCTACCGGTGCTTCGTAGGCCGAGTCGATGCCCGTAAAATGCTTAATCTCACCAGCGCGTGCCTTTTTGTACAACCCCTTGGGGTCTCGTGCCTCGCAAACATCCAATGGCGTATCGATATACACTTCGAGGAAGTTCGCATCGCCGATGAGTTCACGTGCCTGAGCACGATCGGCAACAAATGGCGAAATAAAAGCGGTAAGAACAATCAGACCCGAATCAACAAATAGCTTGGCGACTTCCGATATGCGACGAATGTTTTCCACACGCGCTGAGTCGTCGAAGCCCAGATCACCGTTAAGCCCGTGACGCACGTTATCGCCATCAAGCAAATAGCTGTGATAGCCCTTTTGGAACAATAAACTTTCGACGGCATTGGCGACGGTTGACTTGCCCGAGCCGCTTAGCCCGGTGAACCAAAGTACCGTAGAACGCTGGCCTTTTTGTTCTTGGCGTTGCTGGCTGGTGATGGTGGTGTTATGCCACACGATGTTGTCTGTCATGGTGCTCCTATTCTTCGAATGTATTGACGCGTTGTGTTCATGAGCGCAGCTCCCGTTCACTAGGGCCATAGACGGCATGAGCGACCCTAACCACTAACTTCATGAGAGCAAAGAGCACACAACCCAAACCTATTTTCATGAGCGGAGTGAGCGAAGCGAATGAAGTCGAATGATCTCCATCCGCTTGCCGCGATTCAATCGAAACCCCACTTCGCCTGCAGGAGATCCTTCGACTACGCCCTCTCTGCGCTCGTGCTTCGCTCAGGAAAAAAGCCAAAGGACACCGAACCACTCGGGGAGATCCTTCGACTACGCCCTTACTGCGTTCGTGCTTCGCTCAGGAAAATAGCCAAAGGACTCCGAACCACTCGGGGATATCCTTCGGCTATGCCCTCACTACGTTCGTGCTTCGCTAAGGAAAATAGCGGTGTGCATCACACTTACCCTGAAAACTACAGCGTCTGCGCTCAGGACCGCGCTTAACCCTTAGTAATATCCTTCGCACCCCAATGAGGGTAATGCTTACGAACAAACGCATTCAATTCAAGCTCGTGTACCGAGTACTTCGGCTTAACCGATCCATCGCTCGCCACCAACTCGGCAATCATACCCGCCGCCACCGTGTTATTGGTGAGTTTATCAATAAGAATAAACGCGCCCGTTTCACGGTTGTCCGAGTACAGATCAAAACAAACGCCGGTATCTAAATCGAACTTCACACGGCCAATTTCGTTCAGCTCGAGTTTAGCCGCTTCCGAGCGAGCCAACGTGTTCACGTCGACGCGGTATTCAATGCCCGTCGCATGCCCCACGGTTTGATGCGTGCCCAGCTTCACGTAGTAGTCACGATCAACTTCCATCGCCTGCTCATCCATCCAAACCACATCGGCCGCAAACGTAGAACTCATGTGAGGCTTCTGATTTGGGCGGACCAACATATCGCCACGTGAGCAATCAATTTCGTCTTCAAGCGTTAAGGTAATGGCCATACCCTTGCTAGCCACTTCTAACTCGCCATCAAAGGTAATAATCGATTTAATTTTCGATTCCTTGCCCGACGGCATGCTGGCCACTTTATCGCCGACGCGAATTTCACCCGCCGCAACCGTACCCGCAAACCCTCTGAAGTTTAAGTTCGGGCGGTTCACATACTGAACCGGCATGCGGAACTCGGGGAACTCATCAGACGAAGAATGCACATCAACCGAGTTCAACAGGCGCATCAGCGTCGCCCCTGGATACCACTCCATGTTAAGCGATTCATTCACCACGTTATCGCCTTTCAATGCCGATAGCGGCACAAATCGAATGTCTTTAAATTCAAGATCTTCGGCGAACGCGCGATATTCATCTTTGATTTTACGGTAAGTTTCTTGGCTGTAATCCACCAAGTCCATCTTGTTGACGGCAACAATCACGTGCTTGATGCCCAGCTTGCTGCAGATAAAACTGTGACGGCGTGTTTGCGTTTGCACTCCGTGGCGCGCATCAACCAAAATCACCGCCAAATCACAGGTAGAAGCACCCGTCGCCATATTGCGAGTGTACTGCTCGTGCCCTGGTGTATCGGCAATAATGAATTTACGCTGTTCTGTCGAAAAATAACGATACGCCACATCGATGGTAATACCCTGCTCGCGCTCGCTTTGCAGGCCATCCACCAACAGCGCCAAATCGAATGCTTCATCCGTAGTGTTAAAGCGCTTTGAGTCGTTTTCGATGGCCGCCATCTGATCTTCAAAGATCATTTTTGAATCGTATAACAAACGACCAATAAGCGTACTTTTGCCATCATCCACGCTGCCGCAGGTAATAAAACGCAGCATGTCTTTGTTCTCGTGAACCTTCAAATAACCTTCGATGTCTTTAGCGATTAAATCGGAACTGTGTGCCATTAGAAGTACCCCTCCATCTTCTTTTTCTCCATCGAGCCGGCAGAATCGTGATCGATTGCGCGCCCTTGACGCTCGGAGGTGGTGGTTAGCAACATTTCTTGAATGACTTCTGGCAAAGTGGCTGCCGTAGACTCGACAGCGCCCGTTAGCGGGTAACAACCCAACGTACGGAAACGCACGGATTTCTCGATTGGTTGCTCGCCTTCGTTAAGCGGCATACGCTCGTCGTCGCGCATGATTAGCATGCCGTCGCGCTCGAGCACGGGCCGCGGCTTCGAGAAGTACAACTCGGGTATTTCGATGCCTTCCAAGTAGATGTACTGCCAAATGTCTAATTCTGTCCAGTTACTTAACGGGAACACACGTATGCTCTCGCCTTTTTCTACTTTTGAGTTATAGATATCCCACAACTCAGGACGCTGAGCCTTTGGATTCCAGCGGTGTTTTTTATCACGGAAAGAATACACGCGCTCTTTTGCTCGGGATTTTTCCTCGTCACGGCGTGCGCCACCAAAAGCCGCATCGAAGCCGTAGTGATCGAGCGCCTGCTTTAAACCCTGAGTTTTCCAGATGTCGGTGTGCTTCGAGCTACCGTGGTCAAACGGGTTAATGTTGTTCGCCTTGCCTTCAGGGTTCTGGTGTACCAATAAATCGAAACCAATCTCTTTCGCCATGCGATCGCGAAACTCGATCATTTCTTTAAATTTGAAGGTGGTGTCTACGTGAAGCAGCGGGAACGGAATTTT
>JABXIR010000223.1 GCA_013372965.1 Gammaproteobacteria bacterium | reverse complement strand
GTAGCGGCGAACCTTATGTAACTCACCCTCTCGCCGTAGCCAACATTCTCGCGTCAATGTACATGGATGCGGAGTCTCTCATGGCTGCCATGCTGCACGACGTTATTGAAGATACGGGCATTCCAAAGGTCGCTTTAGCGGCTCAGTTTGGTGATCAAGTGGCCGATCTCGTTGACGGAGTGTCGAAGTTAACGCAAATAGAATTTGAAACGCGCGCAGAGATGCAGGCGGAAAACTTCCAGAAGATGGCGATGGCCATGGCTCGAGACATTCGTGTCATTTTGGTAAAGCTCGCTGACCGCTTGCACAATATGCGAACGCTCGGCGCGTTAAAGCCGGTGAAGGCTCGCCGGATCGCCCGTGAAACACTGGATATTTACGCCCCGATCGCCAACCGATTGGGTATGAATGACATTCGTTTAGAGCTCGAAGATCGCGGTTTTTATGCGCTACATCCGCTTCGTGCAAGGCGAATCGATGCGGCTCTGAAGTCCGTTCGTGGCAATCGAAATGAAATTGTCGATAAGATTACCAACGCATTACAGGCGTGCTTGACCAAAGAGGGTCACGACGTCGATGTCATTGGTCGCGAGAAGCACCTGTGGTCGATTTACAAAAAGATGAAGTCGAAACACAAGAACTTCAAAGAGATCATGGATGTGTATGCGTTTCGCATTGTGACGGACTCGGTCGATCAGTGTTATCGGGTGCTCGGGTGCATTCATAACCTGTATAAGCCAGTACCTGGCGCATTCAAGGATTACATTGCAATCCCGAAAACAAACGGATACCAGAGTCTTCATACTGTGCTCATTGGTATGCATGGCGTTCCCATTGAAGTTCAGATTCGTACGCGAGAAATGGACGTTATGGCGAACCAAGGTATCGCGTCGCACTCACTCTATAAAGTGGCTGATGACGATGGCGACCTCGCACCGCATTCGCGAGCCCGAGATTGGATTCAGGGTCTACTTCAATTACAGCAGCAGGCTGGTAACTCGATGGAGTTTATCGAACACGTAAAGGTCGATCTATTCCCTGATGAGGTTTATGTATTCACGCCTAAAGGCAAAATTATTGAGTTGCCCCACGGTGCGACGCCTGTCGATTTTGCGTATGCGGTGCATACCGGCGTGGGCGATCGTTGTGTGGCGGCGCGCGTTAATAATAGACTGACGCCGTTGTCACAGGTGCTCGAGAGCGGTCAGCATATTCAGATTGTTACCTCGCCGGGTGCCCAGCCTAACCCGGCCTGGCTAGATTTTGTTGCGACAGGTAAAGCCCGAGCGGCGATTCGACACTTTTTGAAAAGCCAGCGGGTAAGCGAGTCGGTTGTTCTCGGTAGGCGGATGCTTGATCGATCGCTACAAGCGTTAGGAAAGTCTCTTGACGATGTAGATGAACGTCGTATTAGCTTGGCGTTAAAGCACTTTAACTTAAAAACTGAGAACCAATTGTTTGAAGCGATTGGATTGGGTAACTTTATCCCTCTCGTTGTCGCTCAGCAAATGGTGTCCCGAGATGAAGTCGACGGTATCAGTGAGGCACCTCTGTTGGTTAAAGAAACAGAGGGCATGGTGATGAGTTTTGCGGGTTGTTGCCGTCCCATTCCTGGCGACCAGATTGTGGGTCGGATTTCCCCAGGGAAAGGGGTTGTCGTTCACCGGGATGAATGTAAAAACTTGTCGGATGTTCGTGAGCGAATTGGGGAAATTACCCCGGTCGCGTGGTCCCATGATGTGAAAGGTGAATACCTAGCCGACATCCGAGTAGAGGTCGAAAACTCACGCGGGGTGTTTGCTGGGCTAGCGGCGTTGTTAGCTGAAGAGGGCGGTAATATCGACCGAGTTGATATAGCCGAAAAGGATACAGGTTATGCCATTATTAATTTGACGATTGGTGTGCGTAACCGTGTACACTTGGCCTCCATCTTGCGTAAAGTTCATCGCAAGTCGTGGGTAATTAAAGCATCACGTCGTAAATAGGTGAGTTCAATGCCGAACCGATCAATTATTAAAACCGAAGCTGCACCAGCGGCAATCGGCACGTATTCTCAAGCAGTGCAGGCTGGTAATACCATTTACCTGTCAGGGCAAATCCCGCTCGATCCAGAAACCATGGCTTTGGTCAACGAAACCTTCGAGGCTGAGGTTCATCAAGTCTTTAAAAACTTGCGTGCTGTATTGAATGCAGCGGGCGGTGACTTGAGCAACTTGGTCAAGCTGAATATCTTTATGACCGATTTATCAAACTTTACAACGGTCAACGAAATCATGGCGGAGTACTTCCATGAACCCTATCCAGCCCGCGCTGCTATTGAGGTGTCGGGCCTTCCTAAGGGTGCTGCCATCGAGGCTGATGGCATCGCTATTGTTTGATCTCCGATAGACCTTCACGGTAGCTCGGGAAACGAAACTTAAACCCACTTGCGATCAGTCGAGTGGGTTGATAACGCAAGCCACCCTCCGGTGGTTTTAACGGCACCTCGCCGCCACACAAAAACTTCCAAATGTCGGCTTCTGAAGCGGGTTCGAGGTCTGAGCACAGGTAGCTTCGCTCGGGTTCTGCGAATTCAGTCATTAAGCGGATTATCTCTGCAAGGTCGTCTGCGTGAATTCGATTTCCAACTCTCGTACTTGGCGCTGTTCCTAGTGCCAGTTTTTCCCATCGCGTGTAACTGCGGCCGTAGATCCCTGAGGGACGCAAAATGACCGTGTTATCACGCTCCGAGGCGACCTGTTCCATCCTTGCAAGGATTCTCCCCTGCGGGTCCGCAGGGAGGGGCGTATCATCGTCATTCACCACTCGGTCTGCGTAGCCGCGGTAAACCCGAGTGCTTGAAACCAATATCAATCGAGTGGATGGATCTAAGAACTTGATAAGATGCTCGACCGTATCCAAATAACCTTGCTGATACCCAGAGACCTCACGGTTAATCGGCGTGGGAGTGTAAATCACGGTGTCAGCGCGGCTGAATACGCCAGCAAGTTCTGGGCGCGCGCTCAGGTCGAGCGAGATCGCGTTATCTGGGTCGGGATGATGATCGGTTGAACGACTTACGGTGATAAGCTGACGATTTCGGTTGTTCAGTAGATGATACACTCGTCGTAATATGTCACCATAACCGAGTAATACGGTTTTCATGAAAGCCCACTTAACTGGTAATTTTCCATGACTCTAAACGAATTGCGTTACGTCGTCACCCTCGCTCAAGAGCAGCACTTTGGTCGTGCGGCTGAAAAGTGCTTTGTCAGCCAACCAACTTTGAGTATTGCGGTAAAAAAACTCGAGGACGAACTGAATATTATTTTGTTCGAGCGGTCCCGAAATCAAGTGACTCTAACGCCTGCTGGTCAAGCCATCGTAAATCAAGCTCAAAAGGTGCTTAACGAAGCAAGAACCATCAAGGAGTTGGCGCAAGCAGGGCAGGATCAATTGAGTGTTCCATTGCGAGTGGGTGCGATTTTAACCGTGGGGCCTTACTTGTTTCCTTATTGCATACCACAGCTCCGGGAAGTCGCTCCAAAGATGCCGTTAGTCATCGAAGAAAACTACACGGCCAACCTTCGACGGCAACTGCGAGATGGTAAGCTTGACGTCATCATTGTCGCGCTGCCATTCAACGAGCCCGATACCATCACGTTGCCACTCTACGACGAGGACTTTATGCTCGTTGCACCGTCTCAGCATGAGCTTGCCGAGCGAGAGACCATTGACCCCAACGAACTCCGTAATGAAACCTTATTGTTTTTGGGTGATGGTCACTGCTTCAAGGATCAGGTGATTGAGTCTCACCCAGTGTTTCGCGATAAGTATGAACAGCGCGACCACGCCATGGTTGCTGGCGAGGGCTCATCGATTGAAACTCTGAGACACATGGTGGCGTCTGGAATGGGCTTAACCGTACTTCCCGCGTCAGCGGCCAGCGTTAGCCAATATCAGCCGGGATTCTTGGCGGCTAAGCCCTTTGTGTCTCCGCGACCGAAACGCACCGTTGCAATGGCTTACAGGGCCTCATTTACGCGACCTGAAGCAATTGAGGCGTTAAAGAAGGCGATACTGCAGTGCCCGATACAACGATAAGCCGGCTTTCTGATCAATCGGTCAATACGCTGAAAGGCGTAGGGCCTGCGGTTGCCGACAAGTTGGCGAAGTTAAAGATTAGGTCTCTTCAGGATGTTTTGTTCCATCTGCCCATTCGCTACGAAGACCGAACTCGTATTACGCCGATCGGGCACATGAGACCAGGTTTTTCGGGGCTCATTGAGGCCTCGGTTCACGATGCGCAGGTACAGTTTGGTAAGCGACGAAGTCTGCGTGTTCGTGTTTCAGATCCGAGTGGTTTGATTACGCTTCGGTTTTACCACTTTGGCGCAAATCTTCGAGCACAATTATTGCCCGGCACCACGATAAGGGCATGGGGAGAGGCCCGTCGGGGCGCGTCGGGTCTTGAAATCTACCACCCTGAAATGAAGATTATCTCATCAAGTGACGTCGCACCCCCGCTTGATGATCGCTTATCGCCCATATACGGCACAACGGATGGTTTGCACCAAGCCACCTGGAAAAAACTGACGGACCAGGCGTTACGGCACCTTCAAAGTCAGGCGGTTGATGAGCTGATACCCTCCGATTACTTGTCTTCTGAGTTGCCGAGCCTTAGCTCAGCGTTGATGATGATCCACCGCCCAGAGCCTGGGATGCCGTTAAGTTCTTTTGTAGATGGTACCCATCCTGCGGTTCAGCGCTTAGCCCTTGAGGAGTTGGTGGCGCATCACCTAAGCTTAATTAACTTGAGGCAAACCTACCGAGAGCGGGCATCTATTCCCATCCTAACCGATGGAGCGCTTGCGGCTAGCCTTTTAGCCCAACTCCCGTTCAAGCCGACTGAAGCGCAAACACGCGTTTCAGGGGAAATTGCCAACGATTTAGCGAGGCCCGAAGCGATGCTTCGGTTAGTTCAAGGGGATGTGGGCTCGGGCAAGACTCTAGTGGCGGCATGCGCCGCAGCGCATGTGATTGAGCGGGGTTATCAGGTGGTTATTATGGCGCCAACCGAGATCCTAGCGGAACAGCATTATCAATCGTTCCGCGAGTGGTTCGAGCCGCTAGGGGTTCAAGTGTCTTGGCTCGTCTCGAAGCTGTCGGCCAAGCAAAAAAGAGACACACTCGCGGGGATTGAAACAGGTGCTATTCAGCTCATTGTCGGCACACATGCGGTATTCCAAAACGACGTTAATTACAGCAACTTGGCGTTTGTGGTAATCGACGAACAGCATCGCTTTGGGGTCGACCAAAGACTCGCGCTTCGTAACAAGGGGGTGAACGGGGCTCCTCATCAGTTGGTGATGACCGCGACGCCCATTCCTCGTACCTTGGCGATGACGGCTTACGCAGATTTAGATGTATCGGTGATCGACGAGTTACCGCCCGGACGAACGCCAATTCAAACCGTGGTCATTTCGAACAGTCGCCGCGATGATGTGGTTGAACGAGTGCGGGCAAACTGCCTACAGGGTCGACAAGCCTATTGGGTTTGTACCCTGATCGACGAGTCTGAAGCAGTCGAAGCAGAAGCAGCGGAGGAAATAGCGCAATCGTTGACGGCCGTTTTACCAGAGCTATCCATTGGTCTGGTCCATGGTCGACTAAAGGCCGACGAAAAAGCCGATATCATGCAACGATTCAACCAAAATGAAATCCATCTATTGGTGGCCACGACCGTCATTGAGGTTGGGGTAAATGTGCCCAACGCGACGGTGATGGTCATTGAAAATGCAGAGCGGCTCGGTTTAGCTCAGCTCCATCAGCTCCGAGGTCGAGTTGGGCGCGGTAGCGATGAAAGTTACTGTGTGTTGCTTTACTCTCCACCGCTATCAAATACGGCCAAGTCTCGTCTCTCGACGATGCGCGAGACCACCGATGGATTCCTGATTGCAGAGCGCGACCTAGAGTTGCGCGGGGCAGGAGAGTTGCTTGGAACGCGACAAACGGGTGACGCGGCGTTTAAGATTGCACGGCTCGATCGCGATCAGCTGCTGTTAGCGACTGCAAAGTATGTGGCTGAGTCGCTGTACCAAGACAATAAGCCCGCCGTACGTGAATTGATCCATCGTTGGTTGGCGGGCAAAGAGAAGTTCGCGAACGCATAGACTTAGCGATCTGAGTTAAAAATCTCCATGTCTAACTCATTTTCGCTCTTCGCCACAACGGCTGATACCGCGGCATCACCTGTGATGTTGACACCGGTCCGGATCATGTCGAGTAGTCGGTCCACCCCGAGGATAATCGCTACGCCCTCAACGGGCAGTCCAGCCTGAGTTAGAACCATGGTCAGGGTGATTAATCCAACCCCTGGCACACCTGCCGTACCGATGCTCGCGAGAGTGGCCGTAAGAATGACGGTTAAGTATCCGGCTAGACCAATGTCTATGCCGTAGATTTGCGCAATAAATACCGTGGCTACACCTTGCATGATTGCAGTGCCATCCATGTTGATGGTGGCACCGAGCGGAATGGTGAAAGACGCAACTGAATTTCTAACCCCGATTTTCTCCTCAACCACCTCCATGGTGACCGGCATGGTCGCGTTGGAAGAAGCGGTGGCGAACGCCATAGTTTGCGCCGGCCACATTTTCTTGAAAAATACGATGGGGTTGAGCTTTGCGAATACACTGACAAGCGTTCCGTAGACGACGGTGCCATGAAGTATCAGGATGCCAGCGAGAACCACAAAGTACAATGCGAGCTCTTGAAGCGCGCTGATGTCGAGGGTGAAGAATAATTTAGCTAACAGACAGAACACACCGTAAGGCGCAAGCGCCATCAGGATGCCAACCATTTTCATGATAATTTCGTTGAGGTCGTTGAAGAAGCCACTAATACGTTGGCCATTATCTCCCGCTTGTGACACGGCGACCCCGAAGAGAATCGAGAAGATAATAATCTGCAACATATTACCGTCGGCCATGGCCTGAACTGGGTTGGTTGGGAACATCCCGACAAATACATCGATGAGCGGCGGAGCCTCGCGAGCACTGAACGACTCAGCTCCCGGAAGTTCGCCGACTAAACCAAACGACACTTGAGATGACAAGAACAGCGCCAAGCTAATCGCGATGCATGTGGTTACGATATAGAGGCCAACGGTTTTTAGTGCGATCATGCCCATACGGCGATTGGCACCGAGCGACGTTGTGCCGCAAACCAGGGAGACGAACACGAGTGGAACGACCAGTAACTTTAACGAGTTAACGAAAATTTGTCCGCCCGCGCTAAATAAGCCTCCAGCGAGCCATTCGCCATAAAAAGACGACGCCGCGTTTTCAGGAAACCAGACGTTAAGATACTGCATGATCAATCCGATACTGATGCCGGCGATCATCGCAGTGACGATTTGTCGCGTCAGCGATTGTTTCATAAGTCGTTACCTAGAGTGGTCTGTTGCGTTCATGCTACCCACCTGAACGCCCAAATTCAATTTAACTTAAGCCAGGGTAGGGCCAATTTGTTTAGTGAGCGCTGCTCTTTGGATAATTTCACTGCCTGACAGGCAGTAACCCAACAGTTCACCTTCTTGGTTGTGACATAGCGCGGCAATACCACTCTCGCTATGAGTCACTTGCCAGCTTCCCTCAGGTGACTTGGGTAGTTGCGATACGATGGGATACTCGGTGGTTTTAATCGTTACAGGCATGGCCGGATACGATACTTCCGTTCTTTGACCCG
>JABXIR010000027.1 GCA_013372965.1 Gammaproteobacteria bacterium | reverse complement strand
CTTTACCTTTATAAGGCTCTGGTGGACGGAATGCGCGGATCTCCGCCGCTACTTGACCGAGTAACTGTTTATCCGCGCTTTTCAACACGATGTCAGTTTGGCTCGGAGTTTCGGCTGTTACGCCTTCCGGAAGCTCATAGTCAACCGGATGTGAGAAACCTAGAGTCAGGTTCAAGGTTTTCCCAGATACTTTGGTACGGTAACCAACACCAACAAGCTGAAGTTTCTTTTCGAAACCCTGGCTTACGCCGGTAACCATGTTGTTAACCAAAGCACGAGTTGTGCCAGCCATTGCAACGTTTGCTTTAGCAGCGCCCTTCGCAGCAAAAGTAAGCTGGTTTTCTTCCTGCTTAACTTCTACCTTATCGCTTACAGGCATTGATAAAGTTCCGTTAGTACCTTTTACAGTAATTTCCCCGCTGCCTAGAGTGACGGTTACGCCACCCGGTACAGCAACAGGACTATTAGCGATACGTGACATACTAATACTCCCTTAGAATACTGTGCAAAGGACTTCGCCACCGATACCTGCAGCACGAGCTGCACGATCAGTCATTACGCCTTTAGAGGTCGAAATGATGGCGACACCTAAACCAGCGTTAACCTTCGGTAGTTCACCAGTCGCTTTATAAGTGCGAAGGCCTGGACGGCTCTCACGCTTAATCATTTCGATTACTGGCTTACCTTCGAAGTAACGAAGTTCAATTGTTAATTCTGGCTTCGCGCCCTCAGAAACTGAGAAATTACCTACGAAACCTTCTTCTTTAAGCACGTTAGCTACCGCAATTTTAAGCTTTGAAGACGGCATAGTTATATCAAACTTGCCGGCTTGTTGGCCGTTACGGATGCGGGTAAGCATATCTGCCAAAGGATCTTGCATACTCATAATTAAAACCTCTGTAGCTTACCAGCTCGCTTTCACTAGGCCCGGCACATCGCCGTTCATAGCTGCTTCGCGAAGTTTATTACGACACAAGCCAAACTTGCGGTATACCGCGTGTGGACGACCCGTAATACGGCAGCGGCGTTGCTGACGTACTGGGCTCGCGTCACGAGGTAACTGCTGAAGCTTAAGCTGTGCATCCCATTTTGCGTCATCGCTTGCGTTCGCGTCTGCTAAGATAGCTTTGAGCTCAGTACGCTTTGCAGCGTACTTAGCAACCATCTTTGTGCGCTTAGCTTCGCGAGCGATCATGGATTTCTTTGCCATGTCGGATTCTCCTTTAGCCTTTCAACGGGAAGTTGAAAGCACGCAACAAAGCGCGACCTTCATCATCGGTTTGCGCAGTGGTCGTAATAGCGATATCTAAACCACGGATTTTGTCGATTTTATCGTAATCGATTTCCGGGAAGATAATCTGCTCAGTTACGCCCATTGCGAAATTACCACGTCCGTCAAACTGCTTCGGGCTAACGCCACGGAAGTCACGAATACGTGGGATCGCAATCTCGATCAAACGCTGTAGGAATTCATACATACGTTCGCCGCGAAGCGTTACTTTACAACCGATCGGCCAACCTTCACGAACCTTGAAGCCTGCAATTGACTTACGAGCTTTAGTTGAAACTGGCTTCTGACCAGCAATCAACTCAAGATCAGCCATCGCGTTCTCAAGGATCTTCTTGTCGCCAAGCGCTTCGCCAAGACCCATGTTAATGGTGATCTTAGTGATGCGTGGAAGGCGCATAGGGTTCTCGATACCCAGCTCTTTAACAAGTGCTGGAACAACTTCGGTTTCATAAACCTTCTTCATGTGAGTCATCGTCGGGCCCCTTAAATCGCTTCACCAGTCGACTTGAAGAAACGTACCTTCTTGCCGTCTTCAAAACGGAAACCGATACGGTCCGCTTTGTTGGTTGATGGATTGAAGATCGCGATATTCGAAATTTGAATAGGCGCTTCCTTCTCGATGATCCCACCAGCTACACCCGCTTGCGGGTTTGGCTTTTGGTGTTTTTTCACCATGTTGATGCCGGTAATGATAACGCGGTTATCGGTGCGAACCTGAGCGATACGCCCACGCTTGCCTTTGTCTTTACCCGCGATAACGATTACTTCATCGTCACGTTTAATTTTTGCCATTGCTCTTTCCTTACTCCCAGGCCCTACAGCACTTCAGGCGCTAGAGAGACAATCTTCATGAACTTCTCAGAGCGAAGTTCACGAGTCACCGGACCGAATATACGGGTGCCCACCGGCGCCTCATTCGCGTTGAGCAGAACTGCTGCGTTGTCGTCAAACTTGATCAGTGAACCGTCTGGACGACGAACACCTTTCTTGGTACGTACAACAACAGCCTTCATCACCTGGCCTTTTTTGACCTTACCACGTGGGATAGCTTCCTTAACGGTCACTTTGATTACATCACCCACAGCGGCGTAACGACGATGAGAACCGCCCAACACCTTAATGCACATAACGCGGCGAGCACCGCTATTATCTGCGACGTCTAGATAAGTTTGAGTCTGAATCATGATCGCACTCCGAAAATTTTCAAACGCTGCTAAAAGTTAAGCCGTAGCTTAAATTTCCGCCGCGCGCTCGTTGATAGACTTCAAAACAAACGACTTATGCTTAGAAACAGGACGAGTTTCTTGAATGGTGACTTTGTCGCCCATCTTACACTCGTTGTTTTCGTCGTGTGCTTTAACCTTTGTAGACTTAACAACATACTTACCGTAGATCGGGTGCTTTACCTTACGCTCTACAAGTACAGTGACTGTCTTGTCCATTTTGTCGCTTACTACTTTACCAGTAAGCGTACGTACTACTTTTTGCTCAGCCATGATTATTCACCTGCCTTCTGCGTTAGTGAAGTCTTGATACGCGCGATGTCGCGACGTACTTGCTTCAACAAGTGAGTTTGGGTGAGCTGGCCGGTAGAGTACTGCATGCGCAGTTTGAACTGCTCTTCCAGCTTCTCGAGAAGAACTGCATTCAGCTCCTCGACAGACTTTTCACGAAGTTCACTTGCGTTCATCACATCACCTGCCGTTTAACAAAGGTTGTTGAAACAGGCAACTTAGCCGCTGCAAGACGGAACGCCTCACGCGCTAGCTCTTCATCGACACCTTCGATCTCGTAAAGAACTTTGCCTGGTTGAATTTGAGCAACCCAGTATTCCACAGAACCCTTACCTTTACCCATACGAACTTCTAGGGGCTTGTTGGTAATCGGTTTATCAGGGAAAACACGGATCCAGATCTTACCACCACGCTTAATACGACGAGTCATAGCACGACGTGCTGCCTCGATCTGACGTGCAGTGATTCGACCACGACCTGTTGATTTCAAGCCGAATTCGCCGAAGCTAACTTTGCTGCCGCGAAGTGCCAAGCCACGGTTGCGGCCTTTCATCATCTTGCGGAACTTCGTACGCTTTGGTTGTAACATATGCGTACTCCTTACTTAGCTTTCTTCTTGCCAGTTTTAGCAGGCTTTGCTTCAACTGGTGCGTTATCGCCAATGATCTCGCCCTTGAATACCCACACCTTGATACCGATGATCCCGTAGGTAGTCATCGCTTCAAAAGTGCCGTAGTCAATATCGGCGCGCAGTGTGTGAAGAGGTACACGACCCTCACGGTACCACTCTGAACGAGCGATATCTGCGCCGCCTAGACGGCCGCTTAACTGAATCTTGATACCCTGCGCACCGCCACGCATAGCGTTCTGCACCGCGCGCTTCATAGCACGACGGAACATAACACGACGCTCAAGCTGTGAGCCGACGTTTTGAGCAACAAGTGCTGCATCAAGATCAGGTTTACGAATTTCTTCGATGTTGATCTGGACAGGTACGCCCATCATCTTCGAACATTCGTTGCGAAGAACTTCAACATCTTCGCCTTTTTTACCGATTACGATACCAGGGCGAGCCGTGTGAATCGTAATACGTGCTGACTGAGCCGGACGCTCGATCTGTACACGGCTTACCGACGCGTTCGCTAGCTTCTTCTTGATGAAGTCGCGAACCGTGATATCAGTGTACAGGTTATCGGCGTACTCTCCGCTGTTGGCATACCAAGTAGAGTTATGCTCCTTGACGATGCCGAGGCGGATACCGACTGGATGTACTTTTTGACCCATTGAATGGTCTCCTACAACCTAAAGTTACTGTTCAGAAACTTTCACGGTGATATGACATGAACGCTTAAAAATTCGATCCGCACGTCCTTTTGCACGTGGGCGAATACGCTTCATAGTCATACCTTCGTCGACAAAGACCGTTGAGACCTTCAATTCGTCGACATCCGCACCTTCATTATGCTCAGCGTTTGCAATCGCAGACTCGAGCACCTTCTTCATTAAACCAGCTGCTTTCTTAGGGCTGAAAGCTAGAATATCTAGCGCTTCTTCAACACCTTTGCCGCGAATCTGGTCTGCTACGAGGCGAGCTTTCTGCGCTGAGATGCGCGCGCCTTTTAGTTTTGCAGCTACTTCCATTTCCGTTACTCCAGTGTTTAACGCTTCTTAGCTTTCTTATCGACGATATGACCGCGATAGTTGCGGGTACCGGCGAACTCACCAAGCTTATGGCCAATCATCTCTTCGTTGATCAAAACAGGAACGTGTTGTTGCCCGTTGTGAACCGCGATGGTCAGACCGATCATCTCTGGCAAAATCATTGAACGACGTGACCAGGTCTTAACCGGGCGCTTGTCGTTGTTATCAATTGCAGTCTGCACTTTTTTCATTAGGTGCAAGTCTACAAATGGACCTTTCTTAAGTGAACGTGGCACTTTTCATACCCTCCGTTACTTGCTACGACGACGTACGATAAACTTATCGGTACGCTTGTTCGAGCGAGTTTTGTAACCCTTGGTTGGAACGCCCCATGGCGTAACAGGATGACGGCCACCAGATGTACGACCTTCACCACCACCGTGTGGGTGGTCAACCGGGTTCATTGCAACACCGCGCACTGTTGGGCGAATACCGCGCCAGCGAGTGGCACCTGCTTTACCCAACGAGCGTAAGCTGTGCTCTGAGTTTGATACTTCACCCAAAGTCGCACGGCAATCAACTGGAACTTTACGCATTTCGCCAGAGCGAAGACGGATTGTTGCATATTGACCTTCACGTGCAACCAACTGAACCGAAGCACCCGCTGAACGTGCAAGCTGTGCACCTTTACCAGGCTTCATTTCGATACAGTGGATGACCGAACCAACTGGCATGTTGCGAAGTGGCAACGTGTTACCAGCTTTGATTGGCGCAGACTCACCGCTTTGGATTACGTCACCAGCCTTTACACCTTTAGGTGCAATGATGTAACGACGCTCACCATCGGCGTAGCATACTAGCGCGATAAATGCAGTACGATTCGGATCGTACTCAATGCGCTCAACCTTTGCAGGAATACCGTCTTTGTTACGCTTAAAGTCGATAACACGGTAGTGCTGCTTGTGACCGCCACCACGGTGACGAGTCGTGATACGACCAGTGTTGTTACGACCACCAGACTTCGACTTCTTTTCAAGAAGCGGCGCATATGGAGCACCTTTGTGAAGATCCGGGTTAACGACGCTAACAACGTGACGGCGACCAGGAGACGTAGGTTTACGTTTAATAACTGCCATGACTCTTCCCCTTACTCAACCGACGAGAAATCGATGTCCTGGCCTTCAGCCAAACGAACATACGCTTTCTTCCAATCGTTGCGCTTACCAAGACCGTAGCGAGTACGCTTAGTCTTGCCTTTAACATTCAAAATGCGCACATCTTCAACCTTAACCTCGAAAAGCTTTTCGATAGCTGCTTTAACTTCAAGCTTGGTTGAGTCAGTCGTCACCTTGAATACCACAGTGTTTGCAGACTCAGCTGCAAGCGCTGCTTTCTCAGTAACCTGCGGTCCTAAGATAACTTTGAATAGACGCTCTTGGTTCATCCTAACATCTCCTCAAACTTCTTAAGCGCATCAACCGTTACAATGACTTTCTCGTAGTGAACAAGGCTAACTGGGTTAGCTGCTGCTACGTCGCATACTTCAACGGTGTGAAGGTTACGAGCTGACAAGTAAAGGTTTTCGCAAACTTCTTCAGTCACAATCAAGGTGTGGCTTGCTTCAAATGCTGCAAGCTTCTGAACCAATGCTTTTGTCTTTGGCGCTTCAAGTTCGAACGACTCAACCACAACCAAACGGTCAGTGCGAGCTAGCTCAGACAAGATGCACTGCATCGCAGCACGGTACATTTTCTTGTTAAGTTTTTGTGAATGATCCTGTGGGCGAGCCGCAAATGCTTTACCGCCCCCACGCCAGATCGGTGAACGGATCGTACCCGCACGTGCGCGGCCACTACCCTTCTGACGCCATGGCTTCTTACCACCGCCAGACACGTCTGAACGTGTTTTTTGAGCACGCGTACCCTGACGAGCACCCGCTAAAAACGCCGTTACTGCCTGGTGAACCAGGTCGGCGTTAAACTCACGACCAAAAGCCACGTCAGAAACTTCAACTGTTCCTTTTGCGCCTTCCGGTGTAGAAAGATTTAATTCCATCGGTAACCTCCTCAGGATGCTTTAACTGCAGGCTTGACGACAATATCGCCACCTGGAGCACCAGGGATCGCGCCCTTGATCAAAATAAGGCCACGCTCGCTATCTACACGAACGATCTCTAAGTTTTGAACAGTTACGCGCTCTGCGCCCATATGACCGGCCATTTTCTTGCCTTTAAAGACTCGACCTGGAGTCTGGCACTGACCGATTGAACCTGGAGCACGATGAGACAAAGAGTTACCGTGAGTAGCATCTTGAGTAGCGAAGTTCCAGCGCTTAACACCGCCTTGGAAACCCTTACCTTTCGATGTACCGGTTACATCTACCTTCTGTCCCGCTTCAAACACTTCAAGTGAAACTTCACCACCAACTTCGAGACCGTGATCTTCTGCACGGAATTCCCAAAGTCCACGACCAGCTTCTACGCCAGCCTTAGCAAAGTGACCTGTGAGTGCTTTATTGACGCGGGAGGCACGACGACTGCCTGTTGTGACTTGCACAGCAGAATAGCCATCAGTGTCAGCTGTTTTTACCTGAACAACGCGATTGCTATCAACTTCAATCACGGATACAGGGATAGAAACACCTGATTCTGTAAAGACGCGGGTCATACCGCTCTTACGACCGACAATACCAATTGTCATGTTTTCACCTCTCGTGTACGGGGCTTAACCCTCTATGGCCGCCCCGGTTTAGGGCGTTACACAAGACCTAACCGGGCGGTTAGACTTTGTATATTTTGTGGGTTGCGGTTAACCGAGGCTAATTTGAACCTCGACACCAGCCGCCAAATCTAACTTCATCAACGCGTCAACAGTTTTTTCTGTTGGCTCAACGATGTCGAGCATGCGCTTATGTGTGCGAATTTCATACTGATCACGCGCGTCTTTGTTGACGTGCGGTGAAACCAGGATGGTGTAACGCTCTTTGCGTGTAGGCAGTGGAATAGGACCACGAACCTGCGCGCCAGTGCGCTTCGCAGTATCGACAATCTCCTGCGCAGACGAATCGATTAAACGATGGTCGAATGCTTTCAGACGAATGCGGATGCGTTGGCTCTGCATTGATTAAACTCCAAAATTAAAGCTGCCGTTATGACAGTTTTCCTCTTTTTGTACTCAATAAATTAAGCACATCAATTATTCCAATTTCCGCCAAAGCATAAAATTGGAGCGCGAATTCTATGTGCTGAGCAGGGCAATGTCAAGGCAATAACCCCTTTAGAAACTAGATTATTCCGTGAGCAATTCTACGCATACTTCTAGAACGCCCTGCGAACGCCAAAATGCCTCGCGCAAACAATAAAAAAGGCCACCCGAAGGCAGCCTTTTTTAGATGAGTATTGTGAAAGATTATTCGATAATCTTTGCAACAACACCAGCACCAACGGTACGGCCACCTTCGCGGATTGCGAAACGTAGACCTTCTTCCAT
>JABXIR010000030.1 GCA_013372965.1 Gammaproteobacteria bacterium | reverse complement strand
GTTGATTGTGAGCCAGATAGCGCTTCATCGACCCAAATACGAGAACGAATTCGGCAAGGTAAATCTTGCGAACTATTATTAACTAAAGCGGTTTATGACTACATCATGGATCGGCAACTATATCGTTAAAGAGAGCTTTTATGGCGAATGAACTATGCGAGCTGATTGTCAGTGCGTTGGAAGATGTTAAAGGTCAGAACATCGTGGTATTGGATGTTGCAGACCGAACGGATGTGTTCGATCACATTATCATTGCGACTGGTAACTCAAATCGTCAAATCAAGGCGTTAGCTGATAACGTCGTTGAAGAAGGTAAAAAAGCTGGCCACCGTCCGATGGGCGTAGAGGGCACTGGTACCTCAGAGTGGGTTCTCGTCGACTTTGGTGATGTGATTGTCCACACGATGTTGCCGGCGACTCGTGAATTCTACAACCTCGAAAAGCTTTGGGGTGGGCCGAAGCTCGAAGAAGGTTAAATCGCTTTGAAGATCCAAATCATCGCGGTCGGTCAAAAGATGCCCGACTGGGTTAAAACTGGTTGCGATGAGTATCTCAAGCGAATGCCACGTGAGTACGACGTTAAATTCGTCGAGATTCCTGTAGGCTTGCGTTCGAAGAACGCGTCCATTGCGAAAGCAAAGAAGCAAGAGGGCGAGGGTATTCTGAATGCAATCGGTCGAGATGACTGGGTAGTGGCTCTCGACCTCAAAGGTAAAATTTGGAGTACCGAACAACTGGCGAGTCAGCTCGATGGCTGGCGAATGGATGGACATAGTGTCAGTATTTTGATCGGTGGGCCCGATGGCTTTGATGACAGTGTATTCCAGCGTGTTAATCAGCGCTGGGGTCTATCTAATTTGACACTCCCACACCCCTTAGTGCGTATTTTGTTGGTAGAGCAAATCTATCGAGCACACACCATTCTTTCCAATCACCCTTACCATAAATAAATCCGTCTTTTAATCGGTTCTCGGTTTCGGCTGATACTCGTTGACTTGACCTTGACTTGGCTTCAACATGAACCTTTCTGAGATCTGTCGGTCTTAGCGTTACTAGTATCTCTTACACGCGATCCGCAATTCATGGCCAACACAAAAATAAAAGATATCGAGCAGGAACTGCGCATTTATCGCAGTCGAGTTTTTGTGGCCGCATTGTTTGTTTTGTTTCTCACGGGAATTTTGGTCGTACGCTATGCGTACCTGCAAATTGACCGTTACTCCGAATACCGAACCGAGGCCGAACAAAACCGAATCGTAACCGAACCCGTTGCCCCCTCTCGAGGCTTAGTTGCAACGCGTGACGGCACACTCATCGCGAAAAGTCGTCCTTCCTATCTCGTGTCGATTATTCCGGAACAGGTCGATGATCTTGAGGAGACTCTGGATGAGCTTAGCCAGTTATTTGAAGTGACCGAGCAGCAACGAGCTCGGTTTTTACGCCGAACTCAGCAGAGTCGTCGACCGCATTCTCCCGTTAACTTACGCTATGAACTCACCGAAGAGGAAGTCGCCAAAGTCGTGGTTCAGCAGCATCGACTAGTCGGCGTGGAGGTCTCCGCTCAGTCTGTTCGTTACTACCCGTATGGGGAATTATTTGCCCATACTTTGGGCTATGTCGGTCGTATTAATGAGTCGGAACTGCAAAACTTAGATTCAGAACGCTACGCAGGAACTTCGGCGATCGGTAAAACCGGTATCGAGAAAACCTGGGAAGAGGTTCTTATGGGCTTTCCTGGGCAGCGGCAAGTCGAAGTGAATGCTCGCGGTCGTGCCCTGCGCACATTAAATACCGAGCAACCAACGACGGGCGGCGAACTGATACTCACTCTTGATATGAAGGTACAGGAGACAGCGGCCGCTGCACTTGAGGGACGCCGAGGATCGGCCGTCGCGATTGATGTGAACTCGGGTGAGGTACTTGCTCTAGTTTCAACGCCAACGTTCGACCCGAATTTGTTCGTAACGGGTATCTCGCACGCTAACTATCGCGCGCTGATCGAAGATCTTGACTCCCCAATGTTTAACCGAGCAATTCAAGCGCGCTATCCTCCTGGGTCGACTGTAAAGCCCGAGATTGGCTTGGCGGCCTTGCATTACAATATCATCGACCCGAACACGACCATCAATGATCCAGGATACTTTACGCTACCGAATGATGAACACCGCTATCGTGATTGGAAGCGTGAAGGACACGGATCCATGAACTTTTATCAGGCGATGGCGCAGAGTTGTGATACTTACTATTACGAGCTCGCTCATGAAATGGGCATTGATCGCTACTCCGAGTTCTTGGCACATTTTGGTTTTGGTGAACGCACGGGTATTGACCTGCCTCAAGAACGCAGTGGAATTCTGCCCTCGAGAGAGTGGAAGCGTAATGCTCGAAATCGCGCTTGGTACCCAGGTGATACGATCAATGCTGGTATCGGGCAGGGCTTTTTTCTCGCGACGCCGATTCAGCTAGCTCATGCGACCTCTATCGTGGCAACACGAGGCTACCGCTATCGTCCCCATCTGGTGAGAGAAATTCATGGATCAGAGAACCGAATTATTGAGCCCGAACTGATCGAGTACTTCGAGGTTGACGATAATGATTGGGAAGTACTTCATCAATCGATGAAAGATGTGGTCCACAATATTCGTGGCACAGCGCACTTACTCAGTCGCAATTCGGTATACGAAATGGCGGGGAAATCGGGTACCGCTCAGGTCGTTGGTATTGCTCAGGGCGAAAAATACGACGCTGACGCGTTGAGTGAGCGACTCCGCGATCACGCTTTGTTCGTGTCGTTCGCGCCCTACGATAATCCTCAGATTGCCGTTGCGGTCATTGTCGAAAACGGCGAGGGCGGCTCGACGGTGGCGGGGCCCATTGCCAAGCAAATTATGGATGCTTGGCTGTTAGATGAGTCGGGACAGTTAAAGCAGGAGTATCGAAACGATGGTTCGTGATTTTAGTCGTCAAGCTCCTCGTGGCGGGAGCGCGAGTGTGAGTTTGGCTCGTCGTCTCCACATCGACTTGCCCCTGCTATTATTGTTGCTGACCATGGCGGGGATTGGTCTGTTCGTGCTTTATAGTGCGTCTGGCCAAAGTATTGAAACTGTTAAACGGCAAGCAACGTTTTTCTCAATTGCCTTTGTCGCTATGTTCATCGTTGCTCAGTTCAAGCAAGAAACGCTCATGCGACTGGCGTTGCCCGCGTGGATCTTTGGCGTCATTCTTCTAGTGCTTGTCGAATTCATCGGAGTGGGAGCTAAGGGTGCCCAGAGATGGCTCGACTTGCCTGGACTCCCACAGTTTCAGCCTTCGGAGGTGATGAAGTTAGCTTTACCGATTGCGCTCGGTACTTGGTTGCAAAACCGTCATCTGCCGCCCAGTTGGAAAGACCTATTTGTCGCAGCCGGTATTATTTTGGTGCCGATGTTGCTGATTGCCTCCCAGCCTGATCTAGGTACATCGATTTTAATTGCCGCGAGTGGATTTATCGTACTCCTGGTCGCGGGCTTAAGCTGGCGCTTCGTATTCAGCTGCATCGGGCTGCTCATGGCTGCGGGGCCTTTGTTTTGGATTTTCGTGCTTCATGATTATCAGAAAACACGAATTTTAACTCTGCTCGACCCTGAAGCCGATCGTTATGGTGCGGGTTGGAACATTATTCAGTCAAAAATTGCTATTGGTTCAGGGGGAATTGACGGTAAAGGTTACCTCGAGGGAACGCAATCGCACCTCAGTTTCTTACCCGAAAGTCACACCGATTTTATTATTGCGGTACTTGCGGAGGAATGGGGGCTGTATGGTGTGTTAGGGTTACTAACATTATACCTCTTGGTGATTGCTCGAGGTCTTTGGATTGGTCTTCACGCTCAGGAAACCTTTGGCCGCATGGTCGCGGCGAGTGTGACACTGACCTTTTTCGTCTACGTATTTGTGAACATGGGAATGGTTTCCGGAATCTTACCTGTAGTGGGTGTTCCGTTACCTCTCATCAGTCAAGGTGGAACCTCGTTGGTCACCTTGCTCGCAGGATTTGGCTTGCTGATGTCGATAAGCTCAGAACGCAAGCGTTTGTGGTATTAGAAGGAATTACATAATGAAAAAATGGCTTCTCGCTTTATCTGTAGCTGTTTCAGCTGCTACCTCTGCTTCGGACTTTACGACCGAGCGTGAGAACGTTTCGCAATGGATCGACCGTGTGAGTACGGAGCACAATATACCTCGCGAAGACCTGACACTATTGCTTGGTCAGGCGGAGCGGAAACAATCCATTCTTGACGCGATTGCACGACCGGCTGAGAAAGTACTCACTTGGGAAGAATATCGACAGATCTTTATGTCGGGGTCCCGAGCTCAGAAAGGTGCGGAGTTTTGGCAAGAAAACGCCGAAGCACTTCAGCGTGCGAGCGATGAAATTGGCGTCGAGCCTGAATACATTGTTGCAATTATCGGTGTGGAAACTCGCTACGGGCGTATCATGGGGAGTTATCGTGTGATCGACGCACTGGCGACACTAGCATTCGATTACCCGCCGCGAAGCCGCTTCTTCTCGAGCGAACTTGAGCAATTTGTATTGCTCACACGAGAATCTGGCAAAGAGCCTACGTCGCTATATGGATCGTACGCGGGTGCGATGGGCTATGGTCAGTTTATGCCGTCGTCGTATCGCGCATACGCTCGCGACTTCAGTGGTGATGGGGTTGCAGATATTTGGGAAGATCGCGGTGATGCCATCGCGAGTGTCGCTAATTACTTCAAACGACACGGGTGGGTAGCGGGTCAGCCTGTGGTGATTTCTTTGTCTCCATCAGACTCTGCCGACACAGAAACCGATAATCAAATTGGACTATCACGCACGATGGCGGATATTGAGGCTAGTGGATTCATACCTTCATCGGTGGTCGCGGGTGACACCGAAGCTAATCTTTTCTACTTCGAAGGCGAGGCCGATGCAGAGTATTATGCGGGTCTCCAAAACTTCTACACGATCACTCGATATAACCGATCGGCCTTCTATGCAATGGCGGTCCACTTACTCGCACAGGAAATAAAGCGCGAATATACGGCTTTGTGAACGTTTCCCCGTATTGTGACGACTGCTCGTTCGACTACACTTGTCGCGAGTAGTCGTGTAAAAGTCTTAGTTAGATGGGCTAGCGGGATCAGGTATTCCCCGGAAATGTGAGTTAAACCCGTCATCTCCTCGTAGATCGTTCTGATACGGTTTGTCTAAGTTACTACACGGTCGATAGGCACCGCATTGCCACATTGTGCACTTTGTCGTTGCGGAGACGAGGTGGGTAGAACTTATGTCAGATACAATTCAATTCAGCGAGCTGGGTCTTCCAGCCGACGTACTAACTTCAATTACCGAGCTGGGCTATGAGCAGCCATCGCCGATTCAGGCGCGTGCCATTCCGATGTTGCTCGAAGGTCGTGATATCCTCGGTCAAGCACAGACAGGTACTGGTAAAACAGCGGCATTCGCGTTGCCAAACCTTGCTCAAGTAGATACGCGCTCGAAATCCATTCAGGTACTCGTACTCACCCCAACCCGCGAGCTAGCGGTTCAGGTGGCTGAAGCATACCAGCGCTACGCTCGACACCTTAAGGGTTTTCGAGTTTTGCCAATTTATGGCGGTCAGTCAATGCAACTTCAATTGCGTGAACTCAAGCGCGGCGTTCACGTCGTCGTGGGTACTCCAGGTCGTATTATCGATCACTTGGGTCGTGGCACGCTAAAGCTGGGCGAATTGAAAACGGCAGTACTTGATGAAGCCGATGAAATGCTTAACATGGGCTTCCTAGATGACGTAGAGAAAATCTTGTCTCACCTTCCAGAGAAACGTCAGATTGCGTTGTTTTCAGCGACCATGCCTCAGCAAATTGAGCGTGTTGCGAAAACTTACCTGAAGAACCCAGAGCATATCGAAATTGCCGGTTCTAAAAAGCGTAACGAAAATATCGAACAGTCGCTTTGGGTGCTTAAGAACGAACGTAAACGTGAAGCACTTGTCCAGGTCCTAGAAGCGGAAGAGTACGATGCATCGATCATTTTTGTTCGGACGCGTTTAGCGGCTGAAGAACTCACCATTCACTTAAATGCCAGAGGTTATCGTTGTTCAGCACTCCAGGGTGACATGGCTCAGAAGCAGCGCGAAACTGCGATTAACGCGTTGCGTAAAGGCTCTCTCGACGTGCTTATTGCAACCGACGTAGCAGCTCGTGGCCTCGACGTTGAACGTATCTCGCTTGTCATTAACTACGACATTCCGTACGACGTTGAAGCGTATGTACACCGAATTGGTCGTACAGGTCGCGCCGGACGTCAAGGTAAAGCCGTGTTGTTTGCTACCCCGCGTGAACGTCGTATGCAGCAAGCCATCGAACGTCACCTGAGCGTGAAGCTAACCAAGTACGACTTGCCAACACGTGATGAAGTAGAGCAGCGCCGCATTGCTGAACTAATCACTGATGTGAAAAAAGAACTCGAATCTAAAGATCTCGAGCGATACAAGAAAATCGCTGAGTCGCTTCTTGAAGAAATGGACGTCAGTGGTGAAGAAGTTCTTGCAGCGGTATTACGCTCACAGCGCGACGGTCGCCCATTACTGTTCGATGCAATGCCAACCGAACAGTTTGAGCAGCGTGAACCTCGCGAGCCTCGTGACTCAAAGCCGATTCAGGCGGTTCCAGAAGGCTACAAGCGTTTCCGTTTGAACGTTGGTAAGAGCCACGGTGCACAGCCGAAGAACATTGTTGGTGCGATTGCTAACGAAGCGAACATGGACGCTAACCACATCGGTCGAATCGATCTGTTCGATTATTACACGCTAGTCGATTTGCCGGATGGCATGCCAAAAGAAGTCGAAGCGATTCTCAAAAAAGCACGTGTCGCTGGCCGTATGTTGGAGCTCCGTGTTTGGGAGGATCGTCCTCGAAGTGGAAAGCCTCGTCGTGACGGCAAGCGCGATGGTCGTCGTTCAGACTCGAAGGGTCGAGGTCGCGGAAACGATCAGCGTCCACCGCGTCGTAAAAGCCAATAATAGGGCTTAGTTCGCTTGGGCTTATGCCACAGGTTTGATATGATCTGTGGCATATTCCGTTCGCGAAACTATAAGTAATAAAAGGTTTAATTCGTCATGAAATCGTTAATGAAATTTGTCGCTCTTTTCGTTGCAACATTTAGCATCTCAATCGTTTCGGCAGCGCCAGTGATTGTCCCAGATGCCCCTCGCATTGAAGCCTCAAGTTGGATTCTTATCGATGCAACTACCGGTCGCGTGCTGACTGAGAACAACGCTGATGTGCGTTTGCCTCCGGCTAGTCTGACCAAAATCATGACGTCATACATCATTGCTAACGAGATCGAAGCGGGGCGCATTGCTCACACGGATGAGGTTCCAATCAGTGTGACGGCTTGGCGAATGGGCGGTTCAAAGATGTTTGTCCGCGAAGGCACCACCGTTCCGCTGATTGAGTTGCTCAAGGGTTTGGTCATTGTGTCGGGTAACGACGCGACGGTTGCGTTGGCTGAGTACGCCGCGGGGTCTGAAGGCGCTTTCGTCGACGTGATGAATCAACAAGCCCAATTACTCGGCATGACGAACTCACACTTTGAAAACTCGACCGGCATGCCTGGAGAAGGTCATCGAACGACTGCACGTGATCTTTCAGTGTTGGCACAGCGCATGATTTTGGACCATCCAGAGCACTACGAGTTATATAGTGAACGTACTTACACCTATACACCGCCTGGCGAACGTCCAATCCGTCAGTCAAATCGTAATCTATTACTAGGGCGCGATCCTTCAGTGGATGGTATGAAAACTGGCCACACCGAAGAGGCCGGGTACTGTCTAGTATCTTCAGCACTACGTGACGATACACGACTGATTGCAGTCGTCATGGGCACTGCCTCTTCAAATGCCCGTGCAACCGAAAGTGCGAAGCTCCTTCAGTGGGGGTTCCGTTATTTTGAAACGCGCGACGTACTGGAAGCTAACCGAATTTTAGAAACCGCCGAAGTATGGAAAAGTACCATAGATTCAGTGGAGTTAACTGTTCCTGACACTCTGGCGGTCACTCTGACACGCGGGGCATTCGAGGAACTGAGCTATAACGCTCAAATCGAGGACGAAATCGTTGCGCCGCTAACGGCGGGGGACAAGGTCGGTTTCGTTGAGGTGATATCTGATGGCGAAGTCGTTGCTACCTCCGACATCGTGGTAGCCGCGGATGTTCCAGAAGCCGGCTTTTTCAAGCGACTTTGGGATGCAATCGTCATGTTTTTTACAGGTTTATTT
>JABXIR010000186.1 GCA_013372965.1 Gammaproteobacteria bacterium | reverse complement strand
GAAATTCGCATTCACCAACAGGAGCGAACCGCTGGTGTCACTCGTATTGCTCGCGGGAAAGAATACGGTTCGATACGTCAATCACTTGAAAAAAATCCGAAGTGGCTCGTAGCGACACCCGGGCGCCTCGACGCGATTCTCGATGATGGGGAACAACTCGACGCAGTCGACTATTGCATTATCGACGAAGCCGACCACCTCATACACCCCGATCGGTCGGCGCTGATTGAATCTCTCGTTGCCCGGATGCCAAACTGCAAGCGTTTTACCGCGGCTTCCGCAAGCTTCAGAAAGAAACACCTCGAAACACTCGAACAGCTCACTCAGTTCAAAGCAAACGTCGTACGAACCGAAGAGACGGAGCAAAAAGTCGATTTAATTTCGATGATCCCCGCTGACGACAAAACCCACAAATTACGTCAGCTTGTTCAGTTGCTTCCGATGCTCGAAGGAAAGCGTGGCATGATTTTCTGCCCAACGCAGTCCGCCGCTGACCAAGCTGCAGCTAAACTTAATTTCCACAAAATACCGGCCGTGGCGCTAACCGGTGGCAAAAATGTCGCAGCACGTCGCAAAGTATTATCGCAGTTCAGCAGCGGCGAAATTAGTTGGTTAGTGACCACCGACATTGCCTCGCGAGGTATCGACGTTGAAGGCGTCGATGTGGTCATCCACTCGTCCGCCCCCATCAACGTCATCGAATTCGGACACCGAAATGGTCGCGCGGGCCGCCGCGACGAGACCGTGACTGTGTATGCTCAGTGCACAGCGCAAGAGTGGAACAAAATGGCCGGCTTGGCCTCGAAAACTAAAACCCACGTCAGGAAATGGCTTCCAGAAGCCCTTGAGGGGACTTATAAAGGGCCCAAAAAAATCAAGAGCTCAGGCAAAGCGGCCTCGAAAAAGAAACGTAAGCCTGCTTCCTCGGCGAAAGGCAAGCGCAAATAACTCGTATTCGAAGGCAGTGTTTGCATCGTAATGCCCCTCGGGGCATTATTAGGTCACTCAAATAATAACAACGCGTCTTAACTAATTTATGAATGCTGTCATCATCTCTGTTGCATTGATGCTCGGTCTGAGTATCGCTCGAGTACCGGTCGTTGCCGCGATCATCATTTCCGCCCTGGTTGCTGGAGTGACCTCCGGAATGGACCTAACCACCACGCTTGGACACTTTGAAGACGGCATCGGATCAGGCGCTACGATCGCCCTGTCTTATGCGCTCTTGGGTGCTTTCGCCGCTGCTATTGGCAAAACGGGAATCCCTCAAATGTTGGCTCAACGGCTGGTCGATTCCCAGCGAGCAACCGGCAAAATGTGGTTGATTGGCTCTCTAATCGTGGCCGCCGTTTTGTCACAGAACTTAATTCCCATTCACATCGCGTTTATTCCACTCGTGGTTCCAGCGCTTCTCGGTGTAATGATCAAACTCAAAATTGATCGCAGGGCCGTCGCATGTGCGATTAGCTTTGGTCTTGTCACCACGTATATGATTATCCCCGCGGGATTTGGCGGTATTTATCTGCATGAAATTCTATTCGCCCAAATTGAGTTAGCCGGCATGGACGTGTCCGGTGTGGGGGTTTACGAAGCCATGTGGCTTCCAGCGCTCGGCATGTGTTTCGGTTTAATCGTCGCATTATTTATTAGCTACCGAGATCCCCGAAAATACCAAGTTAAGCAGCTCGATGTCGCGCATACTCAAGCCGACATTAACTGGGCCCCACTGATTGCTACTTCAATTGCGATTGTCACCGCATTCACTGTTCAGTTGATCACCGAGTCGATGATTTTGGGCGCGCTCTGCGGCTTCGTCGTATTTAGCGTCAGTCGCGCGGTCAAATGGAGAGCGCTCGATTCAACGTTTATCGACGGCATGAAACTCATGGCCAACGTCGGGTTTATTATGATCGCAGCTGCGGGCTTTGCTCACGTACTGAAACAAACCGGCGATGTCACAACACTGGTAAATGCAACCGCGACCCTACTCGACGGAAGTGCTGCCGTCGGCACCCTACTGATGCTTGTCGTCGGTTTGCTCATTACGATGGGAATTGGCTCTTCGTTTTCAACCGTTCCGATTATTGCGACCTTATTCGTACCACTGGCACTGCAACTCGGCATTAGCCCGCTTGCGACTGTCGCCCTCGTGGGTACCGCTGGCGCGCTCGGTGATGCTGGATCGCCGGCCTCGGACTCCACTCTTGGCCCGACTGCGGGACTCAGCGTTGACGGCCAACATGACCATATTCGCGACACCGTCATTCCGACCTTTCTGCACTTCAACATCCCGCTGCTTATATTCGGCTGGTTGGCGGCGATGACTCTGTGAACTGGTTAAAGTGTACAACCAAAAACGGTGGTACGCTTTAACGACAATTTACTACACTAAGAGTAACCAACCTTTAGGATTCAAAGCGTATGCTACGAAGAGCCACACTTGTCACTTGCCTATTGGCATCAACTGCTATCGCCCAAACGAACGACAAATTCCAATACTTGGAGTCGGTCGATAGCGAAGCCGCACTCCAATGGGTCGATGCCACGAATACCGAGTCAGCTGAAGCACTTGATGGGCCACTCTACGAAGAGCTTTACCAACAAGCCCTTGAGGTCCTCTCGGATGATTCGAAGCTGAGTTCGGCCTATCAAATCGGGGACTACTTTTTTGAACTGATTAAAGACACGGCGAACCCGAGAGGACGCCTGATGCGAACCAGTCGCTCAGCCTACCTCAGTGGTGACGCGAATTGGCAGCTAGTAATTGATATCGACGCGAAGTCGCAAGCCGATGGTCAGGCGTGGGTTTATCACGGCCTGAACTGCTTCAATGATATGCCGTCAAAATGTCTTCTTTCGCTTTCACCCGGCGGCACAGATGCTGATGTGATTCGAGAATTCGACGCGTTAACCGGACAGTTCGTTCAAGATGGCTTTGCTCTTCCACTTGCTAAGTCGGACGTGACTTGGGTGAGTGCTGACTCTTGGTTAATCGCGACAGATTTCGGTGAAGGGTCACTGACCGATTCGGGTTATGCCAGAACGGTGAAGCTTATTGAACGTGGTGACGCCCTGAGTGATGCCAAAACACTTTATCACGGTGACACGTCATCCGTATCCGCGTCCTCCTGGTCACTCGGTAGTGGCGACAGTACTCAGTTCGTCATCGCTGAATCGACCAGTTTTTGGACTCGCGATTATTACGAGTTTAACCCTGATACGTCCATGCTATCTAAGTTGAGAATTCCGGATTCGGCACGTTTAGTGGGCTTCATTGCCGATCAATGGGTGATTCAGCCAACGGCCGTTTGGCAGCATGGTGAGTATGAATACAATGCGGGCGATGTGGTGCTTGCCACCACGGAGCAGCTCATCAATGAAAGTGAACTGTTTCTGCTGCTACCAAGCGAGCGAGACAACATCATTGAGGACGTCACCGTTCGCGAAAACGGCGTACTGATTGTCACATTACGTGATGTAAAAGCGCACGCCGCATGGTACGAATTCGATGGCGAAACGACTTGGTACGAACACCATCTAAACCTACCGGATAACGGTGCGGTGTCCGTGCAGTCGAGTGGCGGTAGCGCCGACTTCTTGATCCGTTTTGAAAGTTTTCTGGTTCCACCCTCGTTATACTTTTACGACGCAAACCAAAAGTCACTGGTGTTAGTTGAGCAACAGCCAGAGACGTTTGATGCAACGCCCTACACGGTGTCACAGTTCTTCGCGACCTCCGTCGACGGCACGCAAGTCCCCTATTTTGCAATTCATCGAAATGACATCGCGCTAGACGGAACAAATCCTGCGCATATTTTCGCGTACGGTGGATTCCGAAGCTCTCTTACACCGAGTTATTCGGGTAGCTACGAGGCAACCAACGGCGTGTATGGCAAGTTGTGGCTCGACCGTGGCGGTGTTTACGTACTCGCGAACATTCGTGGCGGCGGTGAATACGGTCCTGACTGGCACGCAGCTGCTCTCCTAGAGAACCGTCACAAAGCCTTCGAGGACTTGGAGTCGGTCGCTCGTGATCTCTCTGACAGAAACATCAGCCAAGCGGCATTCACCAGCATCGAGGGTCGATCCAACGGCGGATTGCTCACAGGAGCGGCCATGGTTCGACATCCTGAGTTATTCAATGCGGTCATCTCCGGTGTCCCTCTACTCGATATGCGCCGCTATCACCGCCTATTAGCCGGCGCGAGCTGGATGGGTGAATACGGAGACCCAGACACGACAGACTGGGACTTTATTGGCCAGTACTCACCGTACCAGAACGTGTCCGCAGACAATGAATACCCCGATGTCTTCTTCTACACCTCAACACGCGATGACCGAGTGCATCCTGCTCACGCACGAAAGATGGCCGCACGGATGCTGGAGCAAGGTCATGAGGTTTACTATTACGAAAACCGCGAAGGCGGCCACGGTGGAAGTGTCACTGCTGAGCAACTAGCCCAGCGTGTCGCGTTAAGCTATACCTTCCTATGGCAGGCGATCGATCGCTCTCGACAGCGTGCAGCGAGTGATCAATGAGCCGCTTAGTGACATGCCGAGATTGTGCATGGCATGTCACTCTTACTATACTGATCGTGTTGAGTACGCAGACTGTGGTAACGCGTGAAATTTAAAAAGCCCAATAAAAAATCGCTTCGTGGACGATTGTCTAATGACATCGAACGCTTCCTCCAGAGAGGCGGCGAAATTACGCCTGTTCCGAAGGGGCTCACAGGCATTGAGGCGAAGAACGGTGTCCCCGCAGCACTTCCCGAACTATTCACTTCGCCGGCCAAAGGTAAACAGCAATATCTTGTAGACGTGGTGAAACGTCTCGATGAGCGCAAGCACAGTAAACATTCTCGACCTGCTCCACCGCCCAAGCGTGAACCCAAAAAGGTCGCGATCTACGATGATTTTGGCGAAGTTATCCGCTACGAATGGCAATGATCGAACCGAAAATCATTTTCCAAAACGAACACTTCATTGTCGTCGACAAGCCCTCGGGAATGCTCAGTGTTCCAGGGCGTGATCCAATGATGAGAGATGCAATTTCTTGGGCAAGGAAAGTCTATGGCGAAGCATATGAAACACATCGCCTAGATATGGCGACGTCTGGGTTACTCATCATTGCTCTCAATAAAATGACTGAGCGATACTTTAAGATGCAATTTCAATCACGTCAGGTGCATAAGAACTATCGGGCCATTGTATATGGGGTACCGAATCCTGCGGTCGACGAGATCAATCTTCCACTGTTTCCCGATTGGCCCAATCGACCGAAACAGAAGGTGTGCTTTGAGCACGGCAAGCCCTCTTTGACTCGTTACACGACATTGCAATCATCGGAGCATGCAGCACTGCTAGAGCTCATACCTGTTACGGGCAGGTCGCACCAGCTTAGAGTTCATTTGCTGGCGATTGGCCACCCGATTGTCGGGGATCAACTTTACGGCACAGCTCGCCCTAATTGGGCCCCACGTTTACTTTTGCAAGCTTACGCTTTAGAGTTCATCCCACCTAACAGTAAAGAATCCATACGCCTCGAAATACCCTTCGATTTTGAGCTTTCACACGACGGGTTGCCGAGTTTATTAGTTGAGAATAACCATGCCATTTAACTACGCCATCGGTGCCAACGACGTTGCCGAACTGATCGCACAAAAGCAGTCTTTCGTGCTGAATATCGTGGCCTCTTGGTGCCCAGACTGCACTGAAGCCCAATTTCCCCATACCGAAACGTTTCGAGCGTTGCTTAACGAGGCGGGTATTGAATTTTACAACCTCGTGGTGCAAGAGGTGAAAGGCGACTTCTTGAGCCCGTTGCATGAAGCACTCGTCGAGTCAGCAGGCGGCCACGGCTACCCTCGCACAACACTTTGGATTAATGGCGTACTGCGCGAAAACGATCATATTGAAGTGACTGAGCTAGACGATCTAATCGCCTTGGGAAAACATTTTGTCGAGGTGGTTAACGCGGCGAGTTAACCAGCGCCTAGTTCGCGCACTGATCGATCAGTGTCGCGAGCGACATTACGGGTCGTCGCAACTGACGAGCGAGTGCCGATTCGCAACTGGTATTCATCCCAATCACCATCGAGCGGCTCTTCGAAAGTTCGCTTGATGCAATCAAGTTTGCCGATACCGTTTCGTCGAAAAACTGAACCTCACCTTGCCCCCCACAACACGCCAAACTCGTGAAGGACCAGTCATCTAATAACTGGTCTAACAGAGCCGTCACGTGTTGACGTTCGTTGGCGGATTTCAGCGTGCAGCCGAGATGAACCTCCACCCTCTCCGATACCCGCGTGATGTTTAGTTTGGGAAGAATGTGTGTGGTTACAAACTCCGCGAGACCGATCACGCGTTGGCCTGAACCGCGTAATAGGGTCGATAAACACGAAGTCGCCTCGGCAATGACGACCGTGTCATTCGGTAACGATTGGAACTGATCACGCTGGAGTTTCGCAAGCGCGGTTTCACCCAAATGATCAAAACGCTGACCACAACAGAAGTGCTCGTCTAGCACCCCAACTCGAACATCAACACTGAGCGCAAGTCGTTGTATTGTCGCTGCTAGCGCTGAATCATTCAAAATTCGGTCGGCGCAATTAGTTAACAATAAATACTGTGATGCGCCCAAACTCGATACACCAGGGTGTTCGATTTTTGCGGGAATCCACTTAGGCACTCGTTTTGGGAACTGACGATTAAGCCACGCCAGCCAGCGTTGCCCAGCGCGATATCGACCGATCATCCGATAGATCGCGATCGCTCGGCGGGACAACTCGAGATAGACGCCCCAATGTTGTCGTTGCCAAGACAAAACCTTACGACTCATTCGTGAGCGCGCGGCGCTTTCACTTGCATTTAAAGCACGGGACGTATTAATTCCGACCGGACACGCTTCCTCACAATGCCCACACGCCACGCAACTCGACGCAACGGCGTCCAAGTCGACTGGCTCGCCCAATTGAGATAACCGATGTGCCGCAATTCTCTGACGCGGAGAATAGTTGAAAGGTGTTGTCGGACAGGCAGACTCGCAAAAACCGCATTCAATGCAAAGGTCCATCTCGTCATTGCAATTCGGTAGATCTTTCAGTTGCTGGATATGGGCCTCAGTATTCGGATTGATGATGACATCGGGATTTAAAATACCATACGGATCAAATAACCGCTTGATACGCGTCATAACATCATAGATCTCGCCACCCCACTCTCGCTCGACGAACGGTGCCATGGCTCTCCCCGTGCCGTGCTCAGCCTTCAATGAGCCATCAAAGCGATCAACAACCAACGCAACCAATGACTCCATCATGTGCTTAAATCGATCTCGCTCTGCCGCAACGGATAAGTTTGGCGTTACGATAAAGTGCAAGTTTCCATCACGGGCGTGGCCAAAGATAACGGCACTGTGAAACTCATACCGTTCAAATAGACCTCGTAATTCGTTGACGAAGCTGCCGAGTTTGTCGACAGGCACTGCGACATCCTCAATGATCACCATCGAGCCCTTGGGCCGTTTGCTTCCCACCACTGGGAAAATACCCGAACGAATCTGCCAGAGCGCGGTAATTTGTTCAGAGTCGGTTTCGAAAACTATGGGCCGGACAAGGCCGCGAAACTGAGCCGCTATGATCGGTGTGTACAACGACTGAAGTATATCGGGTGCATCTGCAGAAACCTCCACTAAAAGTGCAGCATTGCCCGACTTCAGTTCACTCAACCACTCAGGAGTCCCCGACTTTCCAATCATGGTGCGAAGACTAGTCCAGTCGAGTAACTCGACGGCGGACACGTTCAGCGCCTTTAACACGGGCACCGCATCCGCTGCCGTAAACACATCACTGAAACACAGCAAAGACGCGGCTCGAAGAGGCTTTAACCTGACCGATTCAAGTACAACTGACTCGATAAAACACAGAGTCCCCTCAGATCCTACAGCGAGGTGAAGCACCTGATCGATGGGATCCTCAAAATCGAGTAACGCGTTAACGCCGTACCCGGTGGTGTTTTTCAAACGATATTTATGACGAATGCGTTGTT
>JABXIR010000224.1 GCA_013372965.1 Gammaproteobacteria bacterium | reverse complement strand
TGTGTCGGGCACAACGATCTCTTCGGGGGAATCCGAGCAGGCGGTGAGTAATGTAAAACAACCGATAACTAACCAGCGCACGTTATTTCCTTGTTAAATTGACCTACTCACTCGGAGCGACTGTGCGTTTAATAATGAGCCATTCTAGAGCCGGGCTCAATGTGACTACTACGCATGTTGAAGTGCCTCAATTGGATTCAATTCAGCAGCGCGCTTGGCAGGATAAATTCCGAAGCCCAACCCGATGACAGAGCACACCACGACCGCGGATAAAATTGCGAGAAACGAAAACGCCACTTCCCAACCCGCTAAGGTCGCTATAAGCACCGACAAGATCACACCAAATACGATGCCTAAAAGAGCGCCTACAAAGGTTATGACCAAAGTCTCTACCAGAAACTGATGCGTGATATCTTGCTTACGGGCGCCGATGGCTCGTCGAAGCCCGATCTCTTGGGTTCGCTCAAGCACCGTGGCCAACATGATATTCATGATACCAATACCACCGACTAATAAAGAGATACCCGCAACCGCCGACATCACCCAGTTAAACACGCTCTGCGTCTTTCGATGCTGTTCCAACAAATCGGCAGGAACCGTCATACTAAAATCTTCTAAGCCCCCATGACGGCGAATAAGCAGATCCTTCACCACACCAGAAGCAGCCGTTTGAGGGGCATCCTCAAATAGATGAATCTTGAGTTGGGAGTATTCAGAACTTTCCGTATCGCGTCGAAGCTTTTGATTGAAGGTGGTTTCTGGGAGGTAAATTCGATAGCGCTCACCCGAGTTATCCAACCCTTCGATTCGAGCCGAGGATTCGGCTTCATTGGCAATCACACCCACCACTTCAAACCACAAGTGGTTGATCTTTACCACCTGCCCGATTGGATCAACATCGAACAGCTGACGAGCGACAGACTCCGTCATCACTACGGCCTGCCGACTTTTAATAAAGTCGTCGGTATTAAGCATTCTGCCGCTCGACGCCACTTGAGACGCACGATCAAGATAGTTATCACTGACACCCCAGACTTCGGGCGTTGCGCTGCCCGAAGCACTAAACACCTGCTCTACATCTAGCTTGATGCCCGCGGATACATCCTCAACAAAGGGTAATTCGAAAATGACGCGGCGATCCTGTGTAGAAAGGCCAATACTTAATTCTTTCGCTTCGTCTTGTGCTGACGCGACCGGTTGGTAATCGGCAACCACAGTATACAAGCCAAGTGACTCAATTGCCTTGAGTGCCGCTCTCTCAGCGCCCTCACCAATATTCTGCATCGCGACAACCGCACCCACACCGAATATCATTCCGAGTAGGGTTAACGCCGTCCGCAAGCGATGGTGGAGCATTTGATCGAGTGCTTGTTTTAATTCATAACGAGAAATCATTGATCTAACCTCACCCGATCACCTGCCTCGAGCCCTGCTGTAATTTCAACATCGGATAAACTGCGTCGCCCCACTTCGACACGCCTAGACGAACCGTCGGCCAAGACCACCTGCCAATCATTACCAACGCGCTCAAGGGCATCAATTGGAATGGTAACCACCGGTTCGGTTTGGAGAATGTCAAATTCGGCACGAAACGACACGTTCACCCGCTTTTTTAGCACATCGGGAAGTTCGTCAAACCGAATGGTCACCGTAAACCACTTACCTAAGTAATCGGGTCGGCTTTGAGCGAGTGAAGAAATCGACGTTACCGTACCGACCACTTCGACATCCGGATACATATCAAATCGAGCCGAGACAACGGTTCCCTCCGAAACACCTGCTGAATCGGCCGCCAGCAGATATACTTCACCGACGAGCTGGTCTAAATCGGGCATTTCAGCAATGACTGAGCCACCCCATTCGACCGATCCAGCTGAGATTAGCTGGCCCGAGCGTCGGGATCTTTGTAGCACCACAACACCATCGTGCGGTGCTCGCACTTCGCCTTGTGCCACTAGCGTATTGAATCGTTCGACGTCTCGCTCAATGCGCGTCTGAGAGATCTGAGTGAGGTTCTCTTTGCTCTCTCGACGATCGAGGTTTGAATCTCGATCCCAACCAAGGTAACTGCCACGTGCCTCGGTATAATCGCGGTTTCGCGCGTTATCGATTTGCTCTAATCGCGAATAGACTTCATCCGAGTCAGAGCTAAATTGATCGATTAACGCCAGCTCTTCTTCAACCACTCGTAAATCGTAATCAATTTCTAGGTCACGCTGATCAAACTCCGTCAAGGTACCGACACCCAGTGCTTTTTCTCGCTCGAGATTAATCTCCGACTGGTCTCGGCGAAACTGACTAATACGATCGCTAAGCCGAATAATGACATCGCCTTCTTTGACCTCGGTACGGTCACTTACAATCCAATCGATGGTGTGCATCGCACCCGGTTGAAGAGAAATCTTAGTCGACTCGGCGCTTACGAGTTCTCCATTGGACGTAACGCTGTGCTCAAGAGGCTGTTTCGTCACCTCGACGATTAAATGCCCGTCATGCTCACTAGAGCATGCGACCAAGCCCACGAGCGCCACACAGGAAACCGTATGTAAGCATCTTCTCAACACGCTCATTGGCTTACCCCCTCAAATTCGATGGCAGACTTGAGCCCCGGACGCATGATCGCAGGGTCTGGATCGATGACTTCAACGACCACGTCGGCATACACGAGACTGCCGTCGGAGCGATAGACATTGGAGATATCCTTTACCCGTCCCTGCCATCTTTGATCGTCCACTGAGTCAATCTCAACACTCACCATCGCGTCAAAATCTAGATGGCGTAGGTCTCGCTCCGGCACGGAAACCACCACTTCCACGAAGTTAACGTCGGAAATCGATACAACCGACAATGACCGATAAACGTCGGACCCTGCGGCAAATTTTTCGCCACTGAACCCGGTTTGATAGAGCAGGATTCCCGACTGTGGCGCCGTTAAGACCATTTGCTGCACCCCGTTCGCAAGTGAATTAACAATGCGCTGAAGTCGATCAATTTCGGCCAAGTCTTGAGCTTGTTCGGCTTGGGATGATGTGCGTCGCTGCTCTATCTGAGATTCAATTTCGTTCACGCGCTCCTGCGCGATTTGCGAATCGAGCTGGTAGATTCTGCGCTCCATCTCAGGCATGACCGGATCATCAATCGAGGCTTTCAGTTGCGCCTTATCACGATTCATTCGAGCTTCCGCGAGCTGCAAGTTAAGCTCCTGTAGTTCCTGTTCGAGCGACAGCGCTTTGTCACGCATACTTTGTTGACGTTGCTGCAGTTCGCTCTGTTGTTCTTGTAAGCGTCGACGCGGCTCAGAAGGATCGAACCACACAACCGGCTGCCCTTCTTCAACCCAACCACCTTCAGGCATTAAACGCGCAACCTTAAATTGCCAAACACGTTCAACTACGGGCGGGGTTAAGTACGATTCTTTATAACTTCGTAACTCGCCGGTGTAACGCCACTGAGAGACTTCTCGCCGCTCTATTGGCTCATCTGTTAAGTCAGAACATCCCTGCAGACCGAACACAATTGACACGAACACCGCGAGACGGCAAATCAGCATCTTCATACGTCAACCTCCACGCGCGCGGCCATTCCGGGTCGGACGCGGTCTTGTAGTAACTCTGGGAGACGAATTTCTACCGACATCCAACGTCCAACGCCTCGCTGTGGTAACAGCTGGCCAGCATCATCTACTCGAATGATTTCGCCGCTAAAACTCTCAGACGGAAACGCGTCGAATACGATGTTTACTGTGCTTTGACCGTTAAGTCGCAGTAAATCAACTTCGCTCAACCACGCGCGCAGAGTAGCATCGCCAACGGGCAGTAAACGTAGCACTGCCGATCCTGAGTCGAGACTGTCGCCCACTTGCACTTTACGCGACTGAAAGCGCGATTCCGCATACAGCACTAACACGTCTTCATCAGTAATGACCTGACTCGAATTTAGTTCAGACTCGGCAAACGCCAGCTCCCGTTCAAGATTAGCAACGGACAACTCACGGCCACGAAACTGAGCCTCATTCCGAGCTCGAGTGTAGTCATAGGCTTCGCGCGCTTTCTGTAGCTCAGTCTGAGCCGATTCGACCGCAAATTCCGCATCGGCTGCTTCTTTTTTGCTTGAGAAGTCGGTGATTTTCGCTTTTTCTAACTGCGCCTTTTCGAGCTCTAACTCGGCTACCCGAATTCGCCGTTCAGCCGACACGAGTGCTAACTCTTCCGAGCGCTGCTGACTTATGGCATTGTCGCGAGCACTGATGAGCTGTTGCTCAATTTGCTCAAAGCGTTGCTGAATGGCTTCACTGTCGAAACTCGCGACGACTCCCCCGGCCTCAACGACGGTTCCCTCTTCGGCAAGCCAAACCACTTTCCTCGACCAACCGGCATATTCGTGACGCGGAACGGAGACGTTGGTCGAGCGCAAAGAAGCGACCTCGGCACTCAAAAGCAATGTCTCGGCGAACGACAAGGGCACACACAACAACGATACGAGTATCAAAACGAACTTATGCATTGATCGTCTCCCGTTCAATCACACCGTCACGCAGGTGAATAACCCGCTTCGCCATATCCGCGATTTCTTGCTCGTGAGTTACAAGAACAATCGTTTGACCTTCTCGATTAAGCGTTTGAAGTAGCGTCATAATCTCCACGGCCGTTTTTGAATCGAGCGCTCCAGTGGGCTCATCGGCAAATAAGATTTTCGGGGTGTTAACCAGAGAGCGGGCGATTGCGACGCGCTGTCGCTGACCACCTGATAACTGATTCGGTTTAAAATGAATGCGCTCGCCGAGCCCAAGGGTAGTCAGCAACTCGGTCGCTTTCGACCGCGCCTCATCCCAATTGGGACTCTCGGCATACTGCAATGGTAAAAGCACATTATCGAGTGCCGACATCCGCGGCATTAAATGAAAGCTCTGAAACACGAAGCCAAAGGATTTATTGCGCACTGCGGAGAGTTCGTCATCTGTGTAGTTGGCAATTTCCTCACCATCGAGGAAGTAGTCGCCGCTGTTGGGTACATCGAGGCCACCGAGTATATTCATGAGCGTCGATTTCCCTGACCCCGACGGGCCCATGATGGCCACGAACTCCCCCTCGTTGATCGAGAGGTCGAGTGATTTTAATACGTGCAGATTTTCGTCGCCCATTCGAAACGATTTATCGATGGATGACAGCTTAATAAGCGACATGCAAATCCTTGTAAAACCTTAAGAAGCGGCTTGTTATTAAATTATTTGCGCACAGTTTACGAAGAATCCGCTGAGAATGTCCTACGTGAAAACAACAGTACTTCCAAAAGATCATCGCTTTCTTGGCAAGATCAACATAATTTCACCATCAACTAAGTTGCAAGAGAATAGCGAGATTGTTAGTTTAACTAGATATACGTCAAACAAATCTATGATTTTTCAAATAAAAAGGACACGCTAGCAGTGAAAGTTTTTAAGGGATTAATCTTCGGGACCGCACTCGTATTATCAGGATTCGCAATGCCAGCGGCAGCAAACTGCGCAACGTACAGCGTTTCGGAGTGTACTTTTCACGAGCGCCAGATCGCCGTTATCGATGGCGATAATTTTGCGCTCGACACGCTCCAATTCGTCGCTGCCATGGAAGATTTGAAACCTGAAGAAACTGCGATGTTTAACGCGTTAACCTCCAGTGAGAAGGAAATTATTGCGTGGATGCGCCAATGGTATCAACACTACCTCGACACCAAGCATCCCGTTATTTTAAGCAAAGAAGCGCTCCGACGGTTCGTAGAACACGATGATGAAAACGCGCTTCAACTTGCACACCAAGCGATTGAGGGCATCCAACACACGCGACTTGACGAGCGTCATCTATTACAACAGCTCGACCTGATAAGAATGTGGCTATTAGTCGCCGATCTCAAGGAGGATGACGATGCGAATGCCCGTGCCGTCAACGCCTACCAAGCCCTCTTCGATGAAGCGGTGCGTCGCGCTAACACGCTGTCTTACCACGAGGGTGCGCTGATCGAGCGACTCGCTCGCAGCGGCGATATTATTAACGGGTTCGCGCTACGACTGCGCGAGGACGGCAACCCACAGAACTTTGTTCATTCGGATCAGTTTGAACGCTTCCAACCCGAATACGACGCCGCAAATCAATTTCTCGACCATTTCGCAGCATTTCGTCTTTGGCACGCTGAGCAAGGTAACGCTTTAGCACAGTGGGACGTGTACTATCAGCAACGAATAGAAAATTCCGAAAGTGATGCAATCAACGAGTGGCTTCTCCGTGCCGCCGACAACGGTTCAAACTTGGCCATAATGACGGTTCTTGCTGGCGCTGTTGAAGTATCTGAAGTTCGTTACTGTGGCTACGTTGAATCCTTAGGCCGGAGGGGTTACTCCGACCCTGTCGAAAACGAGGCCTGGCATGATAAATATCGAGCGTACGCCGCTGCCTGCGAAGCCTAATCGGCTTCGCACCCCCTCCAACACGCTATCATAACGGCAATAATCCCCTTCTAGACCTATGCGTAGAAAAACTACTGCGTTTACGGCTTGTTATTAGGTACAATGCGCCCAAATTTTTTAAGCGTCTCATTTATTGACGGCTTCCAGTCTTAGGAAGACACGGAGGTTGGGCGCGTCACAGAAGGATACAACCCTTGGATATTTCTAACTTACGTAATATCGCGATCATCGCGCACGTTGACCACGGTAAAACTACCCTGGTTGATAAGATGCTTCAGCAGTCGGGCACCCTCGATCGCAAAGACGTTGGTACCGAACGAATCATGGACTCGAACGACCAAGAGCGTGAGCGTGGTATTACCATTTTGGCGAAAAACACCGCCATCAACTGGAACGACTATCGCATTAACATCGTAGACACTCCTGGACACGCCGACTTCGGTGGTGAGGTAGAGCGTGTGATGTCGATGGTTGACTGCGTGTGCTTGCTGGTTGACGCACAAGACGGTCCGATGCCGCAAACTCGTTTCGTAACGCAAAAAGCGTTCGAGCGCGGTCTCAAGCCAATCGTTGTTATTAACAAGGTTGACCGTCCTGGCGCGCGTCCTGACTGGGTACTCGATCAAGTATTCGACTTATTTGACAACCTCGGCGCAACCGACGACCAGCTCGATTTCCCGGTCGTATACGCTTCTGCACTGAACGGTGTTGCTGGTCTTGAGCCAGATGAACTTGCAGATGACATGACACCACTGTTCGAAATGATCGTAAAGCACGTTGAACCGCCAAAGGTCGACGTTGACGGTCCTTTCCAAATGCAGATTTCGGCACTTGATTACAACTCGTTTACCGGCGTCATCGGTATTGGCCGTATCACTCGAGGTACCGTAAAACCTAATCAGCAAATCGTTGTCACCGACGCTGAGGGAAGCACTCGTAAGGGTAAGATTCTTCAGGTCATGGGTTACATGGGGCTTGAGCGCGTTGAAGTTAAAGAGGCCAACGCAGGCGACATTATTTGTATTACCGGTGTCGACCCACTAAACATTTCGGATACCTTGTGTGACCCGAGCAGCGTCGAAGCGCTTCCAGCGCTTACCGTCGACGAGCCGACCGTTACTATGACGTTCCAAGTGAATGATTCACCGTTCGCAGGTAAAGAAGGTAAGTACGTTACCTCACGTAACATAGCCGAACGTCTCGAGCGCGAGTTGATTCACAACGTAGCACTTCGTGTCGAGCCAGGCGATTCACCCGATAAGTTCCGTGTGTCGGGGCGTGGTGAACTTCACTTGTCGGTACTAATCGAATCAATGCGTCGCGAAGGTTTCGAACTTGGCGTATCGCGTCCAGAAGTGGTAGTACGTGAAATCGACGGTATCGATCAAGAGCCGTTCGAGCGCGTTGTCCTCGACATCGAAGACCAGCACCAAGGCTCGGTAATGGAAGAATTCGGTAACCGTGGCGGTCAGCTGACCAACATGGAGCCTGACGGCAAGGGCCGTATTCGCCTTGAGTACATGATCCCTGCACGCGGCCTCATCGGCTTCCGTAGCCAGTTTATGACGCTGACTTCGGGCTCGGGTATTTTAACGTCGATCTTCGATCACTACGGCCCAGTGAGCTCTGGATACACTGTTCAGCGTAACAACGGCGTATTAGTCTCGATGGTTCAGGGTAAAACGTTGGCATTCGGCTTGTTCGGTCTTCAGGATCGTGGTCGTCTGTTCGTTGATCCGAACATTGACGTTTACGAAGGTCAGATTGTTGGTTTGCACTCACGTAGCAACGACCTCGTCGTTAACCCGACGAAAGCGAAGCAGCTAACGAACGTTCGTGCGTCTGGTACTGACGAAGCGCTTAACTTGACTCCGCCAGTTCGTCACACGCTTGAGCAAGCACTTGAGTTCATCGACGACGACGAGCTTGTAGAAGTAACGCCTGAGAGCATTCGTATTCGTAAGAAGAAGCTCAAAGAGCACGAGCGTCGCCGCGACGACAAAGCTAAGAAAAACAAGTAATTCTTAGCGACCTGCGCGCATCCCCGCCTGGAGATGCGCAATCATGGCTGACGCGCCTCTTCGGCGCGTTGGCGTGATGAACTGCCCCACACCTAAGTCTGACAAGAAATCATCAATATCCACTTTCGCCAACTCGTTAGCCGTCTTTCCGCTTAACCAGTGCTGCATGACCCAAATTAATCCACGCATCACGGTACTGTCAGCATCACCCTCGAAGCTCAACGTCTTCGAACGCCCATCAACGCTCAACCAAACGTTTGTTTCACAGCCGCGCACTAAGTTATCTGATGATCGAAGCTCGGGAGACGAGGGATTTAATTGCTGTCCTAAGCTCATCAATTTCGCGAATCGTTCGGTCGTGCTGCCGCTAAAACTCAAGTCGACTTCCTCTAGCGGCTTCGATTCGACGGATAGCTCAAAGAACCTCTGCAACGCTTCGACGAGCGCGTCAATTTCTTCAGTTGTGTTGTAAACCGCCAGCGAGACCCGAACCAATCCCTCCACACCGAGCGCCGCCATCAAGGGTTGAGCACAATGTGCACCAGATCGTAACGCAATACCTTGAGTATCGAGGTAGGCGGCAATATCGGCCGCCGAAGCATCTGCCGACATGGAAATGACCCCGACGTTATCGTGATCGCAACCAAATAAGCGAAGCTGCGGCAGTGTCGCTAGCTTATTTCGGGCGTATTCGAATAACCCATGCTCGTAGGCCATCGCGCCCTTCGCTCGTTGTTTTTCGAGCCACTCAAACGCTGCACCTAAAGCGACCGCCTCAGGCCAAGGCGGAGTGCCCGGCTCAAACTTAAGTGGCGGTGGTTGAACCTCAAACCCTTTCTCGTCCACCACACTAATCATCTCACCGCCACCTAAGAACGGTGGCATCTGCTCGAGCAGCTCATAGCGAGCCCACAGCACACCAATACCCGTTGGGCCATAGGCTTTATGCCCGGAGAAAACGTAAAAATCACAGCCGAGCCGCTCTACATCGATCTCTAAATGCGCAATCGCCTGAGCACCATCGAGAAGGACTTTCGCCCCCACGCTTTTTGCGGATTCAATGATACGATCAACGGGCAAAATTTGTCCGGTGACATTCGAAACGTGATGAAGCGCGACCAGCTTGGTGTGTTTGTTGATCAACGATTCGAAATGCGCAATATCCAATTCGCCATTGGATTGACATCGAGCGAAGCGGACTTTCAGACCTTTACGTTGAGCCAGCTGCTGCCACGGAACAATATTCGCGTGATGTTCTATCTGGCTAATGACGATCTCGTCACCCGCTCCTAAAATGGCATCACCAAACGTCCTAGCCACGAGATTGATCGACTCGGTGGTACCTTTCGTCCAAATCACTTCATTAGGCTTAGCGTTAATCGCCTCGGCCACAATGGTCCGCGCCTGCTCAAATGAACTTGTCGCTGCACGAGATAACGCATGACTGCTGCGATGAACGTTGGCGTAGCTCTGCTGATAACATCGGCTGAGTGCGTCGATCACACAGCGAGGCTTTTGCGTTGTTGCTGCATTATCGAGATAGATCACCGGCGAACCCGCAACACGGGTCGACAGTTGTTTAAACTCGCGGCGCAGTTGCGCTATAGGGAATTCCGACATCACGAAAAAAGTTGCTCCGATGTGTTGTATAAAATGGCCGCGAGTGCTTCTCGATCGCAACCTCGAAGTTCGGCCAACGCGTTAAGAACGTGAACAATTTGACTCGGCTCGTTTCGCTGACCTTGGTAACCCTGAAGCGGCATGTCGGGCGAATCGGTTTCAAGCACGAGCGAATCAAGCGGCAAGGCTTCGATGGCACGGCGAGTTTTCGCAGCGCGTTCGTAGCTTATCACACCGCCAATGCCTAATTTTAGACCGCGTTTGATAAACGATAAGCCTAATTGTTCGGATCCGCTAAAGGCATGAAGCACTCCGCCGCACTGCGGTGGGTTTCGATCGAGGCATTGCAGTAATTCGTTGTGATAGCCACGACAGTGAAGAATAACCGGGAGACGGTATGTATTGGCAAGTTCAAGGTGCTGATCAACCAGTTGTTGCTGACAATCGAGCGGGGTTTCGCTGAACTTGTCCAAACCAAATTCACCGACCGCGCTTACCTGCGATTGCCAATCGGCTAGCTTCTGATCAAGCGCTGTAAGAGCCGTTGTCATGTCGCCATGATCAAACATCGGGTGAAGACCCAAGCTAAAGGAAACGGTTACTCTATTGGACAACTCATCGACCACGAGCTTTATGCGATCGAAATGAGCAACCTGAACGCCTGCAATTAACAACC
>JABXIR010000182.1 GCA_013372965.1 Gammaproteobacteria bacterium | reverse complement strand
TTGCAGGCTATCGACTGGCGTCTAAGTTAAATGACGCATTTGCGAAATAAATAGAACATAGCGGGAGGCGCATTTGCAGCGCTCTCCCAACCTCTTCAATCTTTATGCACCTAGGCTTTTCACCAAGGCTTCGCCTACGAGATGCGCTGACTGTGGGTTTTGGCCAGTAATCAATCGCCCATCAATAATCACGTTCTCTGTCCATGGCGCCGTTTTTTCGTAGCGAAGTGCGTTACGTGCGAGCGACTCTTCCAACAAGAATGGAATGTCATTAATGGTGCCGAAATCGACTTCTTCTTCACGAGTGAATCCGGTGACTCGCTTCTCTGTAATCAGTTTTTCGCCATTGCTCAGGGTGATTGGCAGCAAAGCGCCCGGTCCGTGACAGACGGCAGAAATTACGCCGCCTTTTTCGTAAATGTCGCGGCTTATTTCAGCCGTTGCGGTGTCGTTTGCTAGGTCGCTGAGAAGGCCGAACCCCCCAGGGTAGAAAACGGCGTTGTACTTTGACGCGTCAACTTCAGATATTTTAACGGTGTCTTTCAACTTTTCTTGAACACTTGGTATTGCTAAAACGTCTGTGTTGACGCTGTCGTCGGGCGTTTCGGTGCCGTAGAGTGGCGCGTTACCACCTTCGATAGACACGATGTCGTAGTCTAAGCCCGCATCGTGAAGAACCTTCAAGACATGAGTGAGCTCGGGTGCATAGGTGCCGTTTACTTGATTGGTGTCGCCCAAGGTAGCGTGATTGGTAACGGGGATTAAAATGCGTGTCATAGTGTTCTCCTAAATGGGTTTGCTTGTCGCTACGAAGATGTTGGGGCGTTGGACCGAAACCCAAGTGGTTGATATCCGTAGTTGACTCTTAGGGTTTAAACCAGAGTTGCGCTGGAAGCCATTGAGGTGTTAACTGGTTAAACCGTTGCAAGAAGTATGACGTAACGATTCCAATTCATAACAATAAAAGGATATCGATATGGATTTTCTCAACAAATACACCGATCAAAGCTATGCCGTGTTTCGAATTGTCTTAGGTTTTTTGTTCTTGTGCCACGGCACGCAAAAGCTGTTCGGCTGGCCCATTGCTTTTCCGTACGACTCGAGCCCCCTCATGATGGCCGCGGGTGTTATTGAAGCCCTTGGCGGCGCGATGATTATCGCCGGCTTTTTCTCGCGTATAGCTGCGTTTATATGCAGTGGCACGATGGCTGTTGCCTATTGGATGGTTCACGGGCTTAACGATGTATTCCCGATCGCAAATGGCGGTGAACTGGCTGTTGTTTATTGCTTCGCGTTCTTGTTTATCGCCGCGAAAGGCCCTGGCATATGGTCTGTTAACAACAAGTAGCAATTCGCTACCCAAAGGCGCGATACTCGCGCCTTTTTTTGTTTTGAACGTTGAGCTCTCCTTTGTCAGTGAGACGGCTGATCGATCTTCAACATATACTCCGCCACAGCGCGACGCGTCTCCTCACTTAAATAGCTTTGCGGTGGCATCTCGGGATAGTCGGGGCGAATCTTCCTTGGGTTGGCAATGTAGTCGGCGAGACCTTCGGGATTGTTTTCGTACAGTGCTTGAATGACCACCACCGGCGGCCCGATCATTCGGCCGTTGTACGTGTGGCAGCCACTGCACACACCGAGATAGGCAATCTCTCCCAGCTTAAAGTCTTCCACCGGACGCTCTTGCACAGGTTCAGCGAGCAGATAGTTGGCGAGGTTGGCGCTGGTGGTTACCGAGCAGCGATCATAATCGCCCAAACCGACGACGTGATATCGACCCGGGTTCAAGATGCAGCTGTCGCGGTTTCGGCCTACGCTGACGATATCTACAAGGCCGGTCTTAAACTCAGTTAGCATGAGTGCTTGAACGTCTGCGATAGTGTCGTAACCGTTGTTGATCATGAAGTTATCCAACAACACAACTCGATCGGGTACGGGATCTGACTCGGGGTCTAGGGTGGTGTTGGGCGCGTTGTCATGATCGGTGATGATCACCCCAGCCGTTTTGTTGCCACTAATGATATTATCTTCGATGACCACGTCGTCAGCAGCCATAATTAATATGCCAGTTCCTGCGGGAATACCGGCAACCGTTGACCCTGGCGCACCAAAGTTCGGGTGGTTGTTATTCACGATGAAGTTATTTCGAATGATAACGTGCTCGGTGGTTTTAATGGGTAAGCCGGGCGTAATGAAGGCGAGAACACCACCGGTGTTGTCGTGAACGTAATTGTTTTCAACAACGGCATACCGCGAGTTCTCAATTTCAATACCCGCGACACTGTCGAATACTTCGTTGTGAGCAACGTGAATATTGTCGCTCATGCCCACGTAGATAGCGGCATCGGCGATACCGGAAATGACGTTGTGAGTAACGACGCCGTTTTGCCCGAGCTGAGGGAAAATGCCGTACACGCCCGAGTCGATAATGAGGTTATTACGAATTTCGAAGTTGTTACCGGCCTGCCCCATGATGGCATTGCCTTTGTAGTTTTTAATTTCAAAATTCTCGATGACGATACTGTTGCCCGAGTAGAGTATGGCGTCGTTGAGCACCCCTCGACCGTTAAGTGTCGCTCGTGATCCTTCGTCGATAACACCTACTAAGTAGATATGATCTTTGTCGATATATACCGACTCATGGTACTCGCCGGGAAACACCAGGACGGTATCACCGGGTGCGGCAAGCGCTACGGCCCGCTGAATCGACTCGCCTTCGCGAACCTGCCATACGGTTCCGTCTGGGTTGGGCGGTAATGCCGCGCGTAAAACACCTTCGAGAGATGCTTGGTCGTAGTCAACGCCTTGCTCGACTTGATTGGGTAGGACGAGCGATGGGTCTGTTTGGTGACTCCCCCAAAAGTAACCCGCGAGAATTGAGGTGACTGCGATTACAGTGACAAGGACGAATGGTTTCATGGTCGGTCGGATCCTAGATTATCGTGCACCAGTGGCAGCCCGGAGGGAACTGTACTGGGCGTGATCGGTTTCATTGTTTCATCGGTGAGTGCGCCAAGGAAGGCCACGACGGCTGCGATTTCATCTGTGGTTAAGTCGGGCTGAGTGATGTGCCAGTGGAGTTGACGCTCGTCTGAATCATCGAGTTCGTTACCGCGGCCACGCGAGTAGAATTCGACAACCTCCTCGAGTGTTTGCTTTTGACCTGCGTGCATATACGGAGCGGTCAGCGTGATGTTACGAAGGTTGGGAACTTTAAACCCTCCGCGTAGCTTGCGCGAGTTGAAGGTACGTTCAGCGCCGACATCTAAGGTCTCTCCGGTGCGTTCTGCGACACCAATGACGGCGATTTGATTGTTACTGAATAACGGCGGCGTATGGCACTCAGAACATCGCGCCACAAACGATCGAAATACATTGAGTCCCTGAATTTCCTGCTCCGACAGCGCTGAGTGATCACCGTGCGCATAGGCATCGTAGCGACTGTTCAGCGAAATGAGCGAGCTTTGAAACGCCGAAAGCGCGATGGCGAGATCGTCGACGGTGATGTCGCTCGATGCTGGAAATGCCGTACGAAATAGCGCCCGATAGTTGGCATTGTGCTTGAGTGTTTGCAAGAGTTGTTGCGGCGTATTACCCATTTCATTCTCGTGAAACAAAGGTTCGAGCGCTTGCGCCTCAAGGCGGGTGCTTCGCGCATCCCAAAATAATCGTTGTGAAAATCCCACGTTCCACAAAGAGGGAGCTGATCGTTGTAACGTTTGACCGTTTAAGCCGATTGAACGAGACTGGCCATCACTGAATCCTCTGTCGGGCTGGTGGCATGAGGCGCAACTCATCGAACCATCCACCGACAGAATCGGATCGAAAAAAAGATAGCGGCCAAGGTCGATTTGTTGTGGCGTGTAGCCATCGTTGAAATGCGGCAGGTTGGTTTGGGTGCCGCCGATTCCCTGATTTTGAATCGACCCGTACATGAAATAGAGCGATTGTAATTCACAGGTGTTCGACTCGCTCAGCCTGAAGCTTGGCGGGCATCGCTCACTAAGCGAAAACTCAGCCGATGCGGTGCTCATCACTAAGGCGAAAACAACCGCCAATGCATTAGTGCGACTCGAGGTAGGCTTCACCGTTAAGCGTTCCTATATGGCGGATGATGCGTTCCATCATGTCGTCATCGACTTCGTTCACCATACGTTGCATCTGGCGTGCGTATGGTTCGTTGATCTGTTGGCGCACACCGCTTTTAAAACTCTGGATTTGCTGGCTTAGGTATACGTTCGAAAGCCCAGCGATTCTGGGCGCGCTAAGATGTTTATTGCCTTCACCGTTGGGACCGTGACAGCTTCCGCATAAAGCTTGGTAGTAACCGCTGGCTTGTCGGTCGGTTGCGTCGGTACTGGATAACTCCGCTGCGCTGAGCGAACTGAAATACTCTGCCGCGGCGACTAGCTGTTCATCGCTAAGTGTGACAACGGCTGCCGACATCGTTTGCGCGCTTGCAGTGTCGTCGCTTCCACCGCGAGTTTGTGTTTTAAATGCTTGGAGTTGTCGCAGTAAGTAGGGCGATAAATTTCCTGCGATTGCGGGTGCCGACAGTGCGCTGTTGCCCTCGCCACTCTGACCGTGACAGGCTTTGCAACTGTCGAAGTCGTTTGCATCGGCGGCTGAACTGAGCAGGACCATGACGAGCCCGATGTATAATGCCTTCATGATGTGGTTCTTTTTTATTGTTTAAGCCCATCCTATAACGATTCACGAAAGACGGCAAAGTCGTTGTAGTCTCAACTCAAACGTCTACGATGAACGTAGCAAATCCGTTACGTACAAACTGGAGAGTCGATTATGTGGAAAAAATTCAGCACCCTTTGCGCAGTATTGATGTTATCGGGGTGTACAGGTATTCCAGAAACCGTGGAGCCCGTACAGGAGTTCAACGCGCAGCGATACCTGGGAACGTGGTATGAAATAGCACGTTTAGATCATAGCTTCGAGCGAGGCTTAACTCATGTAACAGCAGAGTACAGTCAGCGAGACGACGGTGGCATTCGAGTTTTGAACTCTGGAACCGACATGCAAACGGGCGAGCGCGAACAAGCCGAAGGGAAGGCATACCCGGTAGATGAAGAATCGGTTGGTCATTTAAAGGTATCGTTTTTCGGGCCGTTTTATGCGAGTTATGTGATATTCGAGCTTGATGAGAACTATCAATACGCGTTTGTAAGCGGCCCAGACACAGATTTCGTTTGGCTGCTGGCTCGAACACCAACGGTCTCCGATGAACTTAAGCAGAGGTTTATGGCTCGCCTCGCTGAGTCAGGGTTCGACACCGAGGCGCTGATATGGGTTGATCAGGAGTAAGGTGCCAGCGATAGGTGGGCCACGGCGTATTCAACGCTCTTGGCTCTCTGGCTCGATGTTCGACGATCGAGCCTGTTGACAGTCGGCTACGTGCACTTCAATAACTTGCTCTGGTTGCGTACCATCCGAAAGTGAATTTTGGAAGATCAAATGCGTTCGACCACTTTGCTCTCCTCTGACCGTGCATACCGTGCCGCCGAACACGACACCCGGTTCACGAAATGGCACCGCGCTTCGTGCAGCTAGACACTGTATCTTGGCGACTGATGGGTCGTTCGAGACAACGGTGGGGTAAATACCCCACCAACCCGGAAAACCGTTACCGACGGCAAGTACCTCAACTTCCTCTGCAATGCACACATTCAAGGCATTTTGGTCTGCGTTCAGCGCGCTCTGATAGCTCAGTCGCACGCCGGCACACGCCGACAGTATTGATAGCATCAGGATGATGCTGGTTATTTTACTGGCTTTGATCATTATCTTTGAGCTCATCGGTGTAACGTTTTGGCGGCGGTGCCCAGACGCGATCCTCGGATAGATGTTTTTCATGGCGTTCACGTTGCAGTGCGGTTTTAAACGCTTGCTCGAGCTTTAAGAACAGTTGCCTGAAGTCAGACGAGTAGCGTTCGCCTTCCGATCCCGTTTTCCAAGCTTCGTAAAGCTCATCGGATGCCGCCTCTTCTACGTGCTCGTAGGCATGCATCTTTTGTTCAACACGGAACGGATGAAAACCCAGCTGTTTAAGCGCGCTTGAACCCGTTTCAAGGGCCGAATAAAACGTTTCTGATACCACCGAATCAGCGCCTGCCGCTCTTAGTTGATAGCCATGTCCTCGGTCGAAGGCACGCGCCAGGATATACACATGCGGGTGAAACTGCTTAACGTGCTGAGTGAGCTCGATAGCACCGTGATGATCGTCGACGGCAATAACAATCATTTGTGCTTCTTCGATGCCAGCGGTGTGCAGCATCTCGGGGCGAGTCGCGTCGCCAAAATAGCTTTTGATATCCACGCTTCGAACGGTTTCTACCTGTGATGCTCGCGCATCGAGCACCACGGTTGAAACACCGCTTGCTGTGAGCATACGGTTGACGATTTGTCCGTAGCGTCCGATGCCAGCGATAATGACTTTGCCGCGCTCCTCGATGTTGTCCGATTGTGCTTCTTCGCTCTTCGATTGGTAACGAGGCACGATGATGCGGTCGTAGGCAATGAACAATAACGGCGTTAAGAACATTGTGATGGCCACGACGAGCAGTAAAATTTGTACGATATCGGGTGGCAATACACTTTGTGATACTGAGAAATTGATTAACACAAAACCAAACTCACCGGCCTGAGCCAGGCTTAATACGAAGAGCCAACCTCCCACATTTTTGAGCTTAAAGGCCATGGCGATGCCTAGCAGGATGACGCCCTTGATGATCATGACTGCGAGTACCAGCCCAGTCACCAATAACGCGTTCTCGAATAACACCACAAAGTTGATGCCAGCGCCCACGGTGATAAAAAACAACCCGAGTAGCAATCCCTTAAAGGGCTCGATATTCGATTCGAGTTCATGTTTGAACTCGCTGTTAGCAAGCATCACGCCGGCTAGGAAGGTTCCGAGTGCAGGTGACACGCCAACCAAACTCATCAGCGCGGCGATACCGATGACCAGCAGCAATGCTGCGGCAACGAACAACTCGCGTAACTTCGCTTCCGCTACCATTCTGAACAGCGGTCGTGCGAGGAAGTGGCCGATGACCACCACCAAGATGATGCTGGCAAGCACCGCTAAAGCACTAGCCCACGGCGGGAGCATTTCAAGCAACGTTTGCGTGTGGTGACCGTTGGAGGCCAGAGTGCTTGAGTCGGGAGTGAACTGAGCGAGTGCTAATAAAGGAAGTAGTGCGAGCATCGGAATCACAGCGATGTCTTGCACCAAAAGCACTGAGAATGCGTTACGCCCCCCTTCGGTGTTGGTCAAATGTTTCTCGCTTAGGGTTTGCAGTACGATCGCGGTGGACGACAGTGAAAAGATCATCCCGATGGCGAGCGAGGTTTGCCAAGCCAGCCCAAAGGCCAGCGCGAGACCAGCAATCGCTATCATTGTAAGGACGACTTGCAGACCGCCTAGGCCGAGTAGTTTGTGACGCATTTTCCACAGCGCTCTCGGTTCAAGCTCAAGGCCCACGAGGAAGAGCATCATCACCACGCCGAATTCAGCAAAATGCTGAATGGTGTTGGTTTCCTGACCCACTAAGCCCAATGCTGGGCCGATGATGATTCCGGCCATGAGATAGCCCAACACCGAACCGAGGCCAAAGCGCTTCGCGAGAGGCACCATGATGACGGCGGCCGCTAGATACAAGAAGGCACTTACTAAGTAAAAAGTCATGGTGTTTCTCCACGAAGGAACAATTGCTCGAGGCAATTCTCGGAGCGTTTCGCTTGGTCGGCGAAAGACCAGTCGACGTCGTGTTGTTGCAGTTGCACGAGTAGATCTCGCCAGCGCTTTTGGTGGGTTTTTAGAGCTTCCCCATCGGCGGCGCGACGGCTGTCGAATAACACGAAAGGAGGTAAATAACGCATACCGGTTAGGCTAGCCATTTGCTCTAATGGCTGTAACAGCGCTCGGACCGAAAAGTGGTTGTAGCCTGTGGCGCAATAGGTGTCTTCGCTACCACCTGCACTGGTGGCGCAAATAAATAATTTATCGTGGAGTGCCTTCCCTTCGCTACCATAGGCAAAGCCGTACTCAAGCACCAAGTCTTGCCATTCTTTTAGGATGGCCGGGGTTGAATACCAGTACATAGGGAACTGAAAGATCACCACGTCGTGATCGCGGAGGCGCTGCTGCTCGACGTCAATATCGATGTGGTGGTCGGGGTACTCGGCATATAAGTCGATCGCGGTTACGTAATCGACTTGATCGGCAAGCTTGAATAAACTGCGATTCACGGTCGAACGATGAATCGCTGGGTGAGCCATTAATAGAAGAATTTTACGGGACATTAATTCACTCCAAGTTAACGGCACATAATCGTTTTATTCGGGTTCTGGTACGTGTACCCAGCCGTGCATAAGGATGCGTGCACTTCGGCTCATGACCGCTTTTTTTGCCGTCCAAACGTTGTCACCGAATACCGCTTCTGCGCCTACCGACAGAGTACCAGACGGATGTCCGAAACGCACTTGAGAAGTCGCGCCGGAGGCACTTGCCTGACTGACGAGGTTGTCAGGAATGGCTGCTGCGGTTGCGATGGCAACAGCCGCCGTTCCCATCATGGCGTGGTGCATTTTCCCCATCGACAGTGCGCGAACCGTTAAGTCGATATCGCTTGCATCAACGAGCTTACCGCTTGAGGCGGTGTAGCTTTTTGGACCACATACAAACGCAATCTTCGGGGTGTGCTGGTGCTTCTGAGCCTCTTCAAATGAGCTGGCTCGACCCATCTTCACCGAGGCGGCACAGCGAATGCGCTCTAGTCGATCGAGTTGTGCCGCATCGCCGTTAATGGCTTCCTGCAATTCCGTGCCCTCGAACCCGAGATCCTCGGCGCGAAAGAATGCCGTGGGAATGCCCGCATTGATTAAGGTGACATCAAGGGTTTCCTCTCCATCGACATCCAATTGATCGATGAGATTTCCGGTGGGGAACATCGCTTCGTCACCCGACGAGGGGTCGAGAAATTCCACTTTGACCTCAGCGGCTGGAAAGGTCACACCGTCGAGTTCGAAGTCACCAAGTTCGACTACTTCGCCGTTGTGGATGGGTACGTGGGCGACAATGGTTTTGCTGATGTTTTGTTGCCAGATGCGAATTTCAGCCACGCCATCGTTTGGAAGTTTTGCTGGATCGACCAAGCCGCTGCGAATTGCAAAGGCGCCGACCGCGGCCGTTAAGTTGCCACAGTTGCCGCTCCAGTCTACGAACGCGCGATCGATCGCTACTTGCCCGAACAAATAGTTAACGTCGTGATCGGGGGAGTCGCTTTTGGATAGAATGACCGTTTTGCTGGTACTTGATGTCGCCCCGCCCATACCGTCGGTGTGCTTACCATAGGGGTCGGGACTGCCGATGATGCGAAGCAAAAGGGCATCGCGATACTTGCCCGGTTGCTGCGCTCGTTCGGGAAGGTCGCCAAGGCTAAAAAACACCCCCTTGCTCGTTCCACCACGCATATACGTTGCTGGAATCTGAAGTTGTTTTCTCATGAACACTGTCCTTTAGAGCGCTTGGTATGGTGACATACCAAGCGCATTGATGGATTAGGCCGACTCTAAGAAATCTTTCGCAAAACGCTGTAAGACACCACCCGCTTCATAGATCGAAACGTCTTCTGCGGTGTCTAAGCGGCATTTAACCGGTATTTCGAAGATCTCGCCATTACGTCGCGTAGCGCGAACCGTCAGTTGGCCCATTGGCGTGGGTTCGCCAATGACATCGAAAGTCTCGGTGCCGTCGATGCGGTAGGTTTTACGAGTTTCGCCCGCGGCAAATTCAAGTGGTAGAACACCCATGCCGATGAGGTTTGTGCGATGGATGCGCTCGAAGCCTTCGGCAAGAATCACTTCAACGCCTGCAAGACGAACGCCTTTAGCGGCCCAGTCGCGCGATGAACCTTGGCCATAATCTGCGCCGGCGACAATAATCAGTGGCTGGCCTCGATCCATGTAGGTTTCAATCGCTTCCCACATGCGTGTGACTTTGCCTTCTGGCTCGACACGAGCGAGTGAACCCTGAACCACTTCTCCGTTGTCCATCACCATTTCGTTAACTAGCTTAGGGTTAGCGAAGGTCGCACGTTGCGCCGTGAGGTGGTCGCCACGGTGGGTTGCGTAAGAATTGAAGTCGACCTCTTCAAGCCCCATCTTCGCCAAGTACTCACCCGCCGCGCTAGTTGCCATGATGGCGTTCGACGGCGAGAGGTGGTCGGTGGTGATGTTGTCACCAAGCACGGCTAGAGGGCGTAAACCGCTCAGTGTTCGAGGCTTAGCGAGGGCGCCTTCCCAGTAGGGTGGACGACGAATGTAGGTGCTCATCGGACGCCAGTCGTAGAGTGGTGAACTAGCGCGTTCGTCACTTGAATCGAGATTGAACATCGGAATGTATACGTCTCGATACTGCTGCGGTTTCACGCTTTCTTTGATGACGGCATCAATCTCTTCGTCCGTCGGCCACAGATCTTTCAGCTTGATTGGCTGACCGGTGCTGTCGATACCCAGTACATCGTTCTCGATGTCGAATCGGATGCTGCCAGCAATGGCATAGGCGACGACCAGTGGCGGAGATGCCAGGAAGGCTTGATCCGCGTGCGGGTGAATTCGGCCATCGAAGTTTCGGTTGCCTGATAAAACCGCGGTGGTATACAGGTCGCGATCAATGATTTCCTGTTTGATCTTAGGGTCGAGTGCGCCGCTCATTCCATTGCAACTGGTACACGCGAAGGCGACTACGCCGAAGCCCAGTTGCTCGAGTTCGCTCATTAATCCCGCTTCCTCGAGGTACAACTTAACCGTTTTTGAGCCCGGTGCGAGAGAGCTTTTAACCCAAGGCTGGCGCACTAAGCCTGCTCGGTTTGCGTTGCGTGCGAGTAAGCCTGCCGCGATCATGTTGCGAGGGTTGCTGGTGTTAGTGCAGCTCGTGATGGCTGCAATAATGACCGCACCATCGGGCATCTCACCCTGCTTAGACTGGTAGTCGCCAGTAATGCCTCGCGTCGCGAGATCTTTTACGGGAAGTAAACTGTGCGGGTTAGAGGGGCCTGCCAAGCTACGCTCAATGGAGCTTAAGTCAAAGCTGAGGGTTCGCTCATATTTCGCATTCGTCAAATCATCCGCCCAAAGTCCAGTTTCTTTAGCGTAAGCTTCAACGAGTTTGATGTTCTCTTCCTCTCGGCCCGTTAAACGAAGATAGTCGAGGGTTTTGTCGTCGATATGGAATAGCGCTGCAGTCGCACCGAACTCAGGCGTCATGTTTGAGATGGTGGCGCGATCGCCAAGCGAAAGTTGCTGTGCACCTTCACCGTAAAATTCGAGGTAGGACGATACCACACGCGATTCACGAAGGAACTTGGTTAATGCGAGCACAATGTCGGTGGCGGTAATGCCGGGTGCGCGCTTACCGGTGAGTTCAACACCGATAATTTCTGGAAGGCGAAGATACGAGGCGCGTCCTAGCATGACGCTCTCAGCTTCGAGACCGCCCACGCCAATCGCGATCACACCAAGGGCATCGACCATCGGTGTGTGACTGTCTGTTCCTACGAGGGTGTCTGGGAATGCAACACCGTCGCGAGACTCGATAACGGGCGACATGCGTTCCAGGTTAATTTGGTGGAGGATGCCGTTGCCTTGCGGAATGACATCGACGTTCTCGAAGGCGGTTTTCGTCCAATTAATAAAGTGGAATCGGTCTTCGTTGCGACGGTCTTCAATGGCGCGATTCTTCTCGAAAGCGTCCGCTTCAAACCCGCCGTGTTCGACTGCGAGTGAGTGATCGACCACGAGCTGGGTAGGCACCACTGGATTAATCTTAGCTGGATCGCCACCTTGCTCTGCAATGGCGTCGCGCAGGCCCGCCAAATCAACAAACGCCGTTTGTCCTAAAATGTCGTGGCAGACGACGCGAGCAGGAAACCACGGGAAGTCATGGTCTCGCTTGCGTTCGATGATCTGCGTGAGCGATTGAGTGAGTAACTCAGGTGGACAGCGGCGGACGAGGTTCTCCGCGTAAACTTTCGACGTGTAAGGTAACGCATCGTATGCGCCTTCGGAGATGTCCTCGATGGCAGCGCGGGTATCGAAAAAATCGATACCCATGCCTTCGAGTGGTTTACGGTATTGAGTGTTCATGGCAAACCTCCTATCGCTCGGCGATTGGTGTAACTTCGCGAGGTCCAACACCGACGTAATCGGCACTTGGACGAATGATGCGGTTATTTTCTCGCTGTTCCATTACGTGTGCTGCCCAACCCGTGATGCGCGAGCAGACAAAGATCGGTGTGAATAATTTGGTTGGAATACCCATGTAATGGTAGGCCGATGCGTGGAAGAAGTCGGCATTACAAAACAACTTCTTGGTGTCCCACATATAGGCTTCGCAAGCGACCGACACGTCGTAAAGCAACGAATCGCCGTATTCAACTGACAGTTGCTCTGACCACTGTTTGATGATCGCGTTACGCGGGTCGGATTCTCGGTAGACGGCGTGCCCGAAGCCCATAATTTTTTCTTTGCGCTCTAACATACCCGCCAAGGATTCAACTGCATGCTCGGGGGAATCAAACTGCTGAATCATGTCCATGGCTGCTTCGTTGGCTCCGCCGTGGAGTGGGCCGCGAAGAGAGCCGATGGCACCAGTAATGCACGAGTACATATCAGAAAGCGTCGAGGCGCAAACGCGTGCGGTAAAGGTTGAAGCGTTGAATTCGTGTTCGGCATAAAGAATCAGAGACACATCCATCACTCGTCGGTGCAGATCGCTCGGCGGCTTGCCGTGGAGCATCGCCAAAAAGTGCCCACCGAGAGAGTCTTCATCGGTATTGCAATCGATGTCGACACCGTCGTGAGAGTAGCGGTACCAATACACGACGATTGCGGGAAGCGCTGCCAATAAACGATCAGCGGCGTGCTTTTGTTGCTCAAAGCTGGTCTCTGGCTCTATATTGCCGAGGAATGAAGCACCCGTGCGCATCACATCCATTGGGTGGGCATCTGCAGGGATGCGCTGTAGCACCTCTTTCAGTGGCTTCGGAAGGTCACGCATGCCTTTCAGCTTGGTTTTGTATGCGTCAAGCTGTTGTTGGTTGGGCAGCTCACCGTTGAACAGTAAGTAGGCAACTTCTTCGAAGCTTGTATGTGCCGCCAAGTCGGAAATATCGTAGCCGCAGTACGTAAGGCCTGATCCAGACTTTCCGACGGTACATAACTTTGTTTCGCCGGCGCTTTGGCCGCGCAGTCCTGCGCCACCGAGTGGTTTATCTACCATGATAGTACTCCTGTTATTTATTTTTTCCTTCGGCGAATAACTGATCGAGCTTCTGCTCGTAATCGTGATAGCCGAGGTAATCGTAAAGTTCCATGCGTGTTTGCATTAAGTCGACGACAGACTTCTGGTCGCCTTCATCGAGAATCGATTTGTAAACGGTTTCGGCTGCCTTGTTCATGGCTCGGAACGCGCTTAATGGGTAGAGAACGATACTGGCGCCCCAGTCGGCTAACTGTTCGCGATTCCAAAGCTCGGTTTGTCCAAACTCCGTAATGTTGGCAAGAATCGGAACGTCCAGCGCTTCCGAGAAGGCACGGTAGTGCGCTTCGGTTTTGACGGCTTCTGCGAAGATGCCATCGGCGCCTGCTGCAACATAAGCTTTAGCCCGTTCGATGGCTTTCTCAAGTCCTTCTTGAGCGAACGCATCGGTTCGAGCCATGATAAAAAAGTCAGGATCAGTTCGAGCATCGACAGCGGCACGAATGCGATCGCACATCTCCGCAGTAGATACGATTTCTTTGTTGGGACGGTGGCCGCAGCGCTTTTGTGCCACTTGGTCTTCCATGTGCACGGCCGCGGCACCCGCCTTTTCCATGTCACGGATGGTCTTAGCGATGTTAAACGCGCCGCCCCAACCCGTGTCGATGTCAACTAATAGGGGAAGGTCACAGGCGCTGGTGATGCGTTGTACATCTGCGATGACATCGTTTAGCGAAGTCATGCCAAGATCCGGTAACCCGTAGGATGCATTGGCGACACCGCCACCCGATAGGTAAATGGCTTGGTGACCAATTTGCTTGGCCATCATGGCTGAGTAGGCGTTAATAGTGCCTACAACTTGCAGTGGTTTGTTGCGCTCTAGCGCAACACGAAACTTCTTACCTGGTGTCATTATTTGAACTCCTTAATACTGGTTCAATCGCTTCTCAATGGTGTTTTTCGAATAAGTGATATGCCGCCGCATTAATATCTCAGCGAGCTCAGGGTCGCGGTTAGTAATGGCGTTGACGATCTGTTCGTGCTCGTTTAACGCGGTGGTTACTCGCGGGCCGGTCATGCCGAGCTGTACACGGTACATGCGCACAAGGTGGTAGATACCGTTAAGCAACAATGAAATGAGTTGCTGGTTCTTGCTGCCTTGAACGATGCGGTAGTGGAAGTCGACATCGCCCGCTTCTTGATAGTAAGACTGGCCGTCGATTAATTCCGATGCGTGAGTTTTTAGCAGTTCTCTGAGTGCTGTGATTTCGTCGTCGGTCATGTTTGTGGCAGCTAATCGAGCAGCCATGCCTTCGAGTGACTCACGAATTTGGTAAAGCTCAATCAACCCCTGCGGTGTCAAGGTCACGACTCGAGCGCCGACGTTGGGCTTACGTTCGATTAAGCGCACAGACTCAAGTCGGTTGATTGCCTCGCGCACAACTGCACGGCTGACATCGTAGCGAGTCGACAGCTCTACTTCCGATAGCTTTGCACCTGCTTCGATTCGCCCTTCCACGATGTCATTACGCAGTTGAATAAAGGTGCGGTCTGCCGCGGTAATGGAGGTTTCGATTGAGTTCATGCACTGACCTAACTCTGATATTGTCGACAATATAGCCTATTTAATATTCCCTTTAAACCTATTAAGCCGTTATTGTCGACATTTTCTCGTGAAATAGGGGCTGGGCGAAAGAAGTCGATTGACCCGGTTTAGCGAAACGACCTATTTCCACGAAGTAGAATTTGAGTAACAATGATGTCGAAACAATTATTTAAATATCCGGCCTACAAGGTCACAGGGGGACATATGAAATTATTAACGCGTACTTTTTGGGTGGCACTGATCATGAGCTTTGTAGTCGCTTGTACGGGACAGCCAGTTCAGCAACGCCAAATGACACCGCTAGCTGAGTTTGGCTTATCGATAAATCAAGTCGAGGAAGCCATTCAAACGGGCGCACGAGCTAAAGGGTGGCGTATTGTCTCGATTGGCAATGGTGAAGCGGTTCTCGATGTCTACGTTCGCAGTCATTACGCTAAAGTCAGTGTCGAGTATTCTGCAACAGGCTACTCTATTAACTACCTAGACAGCGAAAATTTAGACTACAACGCGAGAAAAGGTACGATTCACCGCTCGTATAATCGTTGGGTAAGTTACTTGGATACCGAGATTCGTAATGCGGCATTTCGAGCATCTGCGCGATAATTCGGTCGTGTCGCTAGATGTTTTAGAAAGCCTCTCAGAGATGAGGGGCTTTTTTAATGTTCTGCTTCGGCCATACGCATGCGGGTACGTATCACCGTGAACGTGGCGTTCGCTGCGATGTGGTTTGCGTGAACATAACTGGAGAAGTTTGCCTCTTCCGGTTTGAGCGGCGGGCCCCAGTGAAGAGTGCCCCGCAGACTGAGCGTCGCTACCAGTACAATGACGGCAAAATAGCCGAGTCGTTTTGCGCGAGTCTCTTTACCCACGTTACGGCAAGTGAGGTCGGAGGCGCGAACTAACTCGTGAAGCAGTCCAGCAAACAGCACAATCACCATGAGCCAAATGGCGCTCTCCCAGCGAGAGATTAGTAGCTCCCACGGAATGTTGTCGCCTTGTGCCAGCCAAACGTAGAACGACTGACCTTGAGCGTCTCCTTCGAGCTGGTAAAAGCTGATTGAGATAATCCCCGCAATAATCGTGAATAACCCCATGAAGCTTAACCAAGCTCGCCAAAGACTTCGTGCTCGTAAGCCTGACGGGAAGGCCATAGCGATGATCATTGGGATGCAGACCCAGGTACTTACCATCAAATCAAATCGAGCACCAAAATACATCGCCTCGGCGATGATCGGAAACGGGAGGTAGATGGTTTCGGTCGGGGTGGCGATCATGTACGCTAATCGGAGTAATTGCTGAATTAAAAAGATGGTCATTAACGAGCGCAGCAAAAATCGCAGGTCTGCGGTCAGGCGGTAACGCTGTTTTCTTAGCTTGTTTGTGAACTTGACCATAATTTTTTTGAGTGGATGAGCGTATCTTGAGAATTCGTTTATCATTATTACCACGACTTAAGGGCATTTGCACGGGAGGAGAGCGTGAAATTACTCAGTACGTTGATTCTATGGATCGGAATTTCGATGACGGGTCATGCGGCCGTCATTCTTCAGTATCATCACATCTCTAATGCGACGCCCGCATCAACGAGTTTGGCCCCCGAGCTTTTCCGTGCACATATGGCTTATATTGAAGAACTCGGCTACGACGTGATACCACTGTCTGAATTGGTTGCTGCCTTAAATAATGGCACCGAGGTTCCTGACAATGCAGTCGTGATTACATTCGATGATGGCTATGCCGATAATTACGCCCCAATTGTCGAAGAGCTACACTCGCGCAATTGGCCTTACACCATTTTCGTGCCACCTCAAATCATCGACGATCAAGTTCGCGGATATCTGAGCTGGGATCAAATTCGTGAACTCGCAGAGCATGGCGCTGAAATTTCGAATCACTCACAGGGGCATGAGCACTTAGCCGCAAAACTTGACGGTGAAACCGATGATGAATGGCTGTCGAGAGTTCAGGCAAACATTCTTAGCGCGGAGCAACGTATCGAAGAGCAAACGGGGCAAAGCCACCGTATCTTGGCGTATCCTTACGGAGAGTTTGCGCCCGAGATCCTCTCGATGTTGGCCGATTTGGACTTTGCGGCGGTAGGCCAGCACTCGGGTGCTGTGGATCATTTTTCTAATGTCCAAGCGTTGCCTAGGTTTCCTTTTGGGGGAGCGTATGGCGGCATGAGCGGCTTCAGAACCAAGGTGCGAACCAAAGCCATGCCGGTGACTGAGTTTCAGTTGAGCAGTAACGGCGAACGGTTACCATCTCACATCTTAACCCACGACCAAAGCTGGCCGTCGCTGACGCTACTCCTCGACCATGAAGGTCCAGTGAAGGCTTCTTCACTCAACTGTTTTGCGTCTGGGTTAGGGGCGCAAGAAGTAGAGGCTCTCGATGATTACACGCTGGTAACGTCTCCCGAGGGCTATTTGTCGGTGGGTCGCAGTCGATATAATTGCACGGCACCGACCGGGGAGCGAGGACGCTTCTTTTGGTATTCGGTGCCGATTATTCGTTTAGACGAAGGGGATCAGTGGCCACCCGAGTTTTGAGCCACCTCGTTGGGCTCTTCGAGGTGATTAACTCGGATAATCGAGCGGAGCTCTTCAATGTAGTGTTCGCCAATGCCAGAGTAGCTTAACAAGCCACCCACCATATCTGAACCGACCACAACGTGGTCATTTTCGTACGCGCTAGCGCGAATTTCTCGCGCTGGTTCGTAAGCAGGGTGGCTGTTGATGTTCAAGAAGTAAGCTTGAACGGCCTGCTTTGGCGAGTCGAACATCTTTACTTCGTGCGCGGCGCCCGAGCTGCGTCGGCTAGGAACAATTCCGCAACCTTCTGTGAAACACCACTGTCCGAAATAGTTGTTTGCTTGCTGGGCAAACCGAGAGGTCCCCCAAGCAGATTCTACGGCAGCTTGAGCAAGCACCATGCTCGTCGGAATAATGTCGACTTTATAGAGTAGTGCCTCTGGTGTGCATTCGTCGTTAACTCGATACCGCGTACACAACTCGCTCATGCGATTATCGGGGAGGCCTCGTTCGATATCGTCGCGAAGTGCTAGAATGCGATCGTTTTCGGCTTCGACGATCGGCTCGAAGTAGTCAAAAAACGTTTGTTTCTTCGTTTTTACATCGCGGATGCTGGCGAAGTCTGGAATATGTGCAGCGTGCAAATCGTGGTCGCTGAAAACGTCAGACGGTGTGCTGGATGAATCTGCTTGAGTGCCCCCCTCGGTCGAAGTCGCAGCTTGGCGCGGGGTTTCTGCAGGTGTCGAAGTGGCCTCCGGCGACGTTTCTGGCGTGGTGTTTGTACCGTTTAGCGTGTAGGCCGTTGCAATCGCAACGCCCGCAATGATTAAGGTTGCAGTTACACTTTTATTCACGACAGCTCCTTTTTAATTGGTTGCTGATGACCAGCAATCGCATCGTGCGATTAATCTATATTAACTCGATTTCTACGAGGTTTCTAACAATTCGGCTTACAGTCACGTTAAACTAGCCACCCAACTGTGTCGTAGGAAGTGTGATGCTCGTCCCAAAAAGCTTTGCGACAGATACGCTAATTGTCAAGAAATCTCGCTTTATTGCGTGGGCTGACCGAGTGGATTGTCGCGATGATTTTAAGAAACTTCTAGCGCTTGCCGTCGAACAATATCCAGACGCGAGGCATCATTGCTGGGCGTACACGACCTTTAATGGTCGCGACGAAGGGTGTCATGATGACGGTGAGCCGAAGGGGACTGCCGGTCGCCCAATGCTCAATGTTCTGCAGCACAGCAATATGACC
>JABXIR010000023.1 GCA_013372965.1 Gammaproteobacteria bacterium | reverse complement strand
CTTATGGAAGCAAAACTCGCTGAGCAGCTTGGCTTGAACCCATTGGGTCGCTATGTTGGCATGGCAGTTGCGGGTTGTGAGCCCGATGAAATGGGTATCGGTCCGGTCTTCGCGATTCCTAAGCTTCTTAAGCAACACGGCTTAACGGTCGACGACATTGGTTTGTTTGAATTGAACGAAGCGTTTGCTGTGCAGGTTCTTTACTGTGCTGACAAACTCGGCATCCCAATGGATAAGTTGAACGTCGATGGCGGTGCAATTTCGATTGGTCACCCCTATGGCATGAGCGGTGCGCGAATGGTTGGCCACGCGTTAATCGAAGGTAAGCGTCGCGGTGTTAAATACGTTGTCATCACGATGTGTGTTGGCGGCGGCATGGGCGCAGCAGGGCTCTTCGAAGTTCTGTAATCGTCAGACGAATTCTGAGTCTTTAGGCGCCTTCGGGCGCCTTTTTTATTTTCTATTCGCAGTCGCGCGCATCTCGCTATGAAACAGTATTTTTGTTGGATACGAGAGTAGAGGCGTCGAGCGTCTTCCAACGAATCGAGAGATGTGCTCGCTGCCGGAATTACTTCGTCGGCTACATGAGGTCTTGAAGAGCGACCGGTCTTTTCTGAGGTTTCGGCTTTCCAGTGGTGTTAATTTCAAAGGGGCTAGGTCACGATGATTAAAACGCACATTGGAGTTTGATACATGAAGGCAGTGGTTTGTAAACAGCTCGGACCCATCGAAAACTTAAGCGTCGAAGAGATTGATCGGCCGGTACTTAAAGATCACGAATTATTGGTTGAAGTTAAGGCCGCTGGCGTGAACTTTCCCGATGCTTTGGTGGTTCAAGGTAAATATCAGGTGGTCCCAGAGGTTCCTTATGTCCCGGGCGCGGAGGGGGCAGGAGTGATTCGAGAGGTTGGGTCAGCGGTAAAACGCTATGCCGTCGGTGATGAGGTGACGTTTACAGCTCTCGGCGGTGCTTACGCATCCTTCATCGCATTACCAGAAACCGCTTGCTTGCCAAAGTCTCCTGAGATGAGTTTTGAGCAGGCTGCGGGCTTCACCATTACCTATGCAACGAGCTATTACGCACTGAAGCAGCGTGCTCACCTGAGTCCGGGCGAAACGGTCCTTGTGTTGGGTGCTGCAGGGGGTGTCGGTACGAGTTGTATCGAACTGGCAAAAGCCATGGGTGCTCGAGTGATTGCGGCGGCTTCTAGCGACGAAAAACTCGCATTTGCGCAATCCAAAGGTGCCGATGAGGTGATTAATTATCAAAGCGACGACCTGAAGGCGCGGGTTAAGGAATTAACCAACGGGCGTGGTGTCGATGTGGTTTACGACCCCGTTGGTGGGTCGCTTGCGCAACTGGCGCTTCGATGTATTGCTTGGGATGGCCGTTACCTCGTGGTTGGTTTTGCGAGCGATGAAATTCCCCAGTTTGCAGCCAATCTGACCTTGGTCAAGGGGGCGAGTATCAGCGGCGTATGGTGGGGTGCGTGGGCTCAACGAGATCCCAAAGCAGCGTTTGGGAATCATATGGAACTACTCGAAATGGTCTCGAGTGGTGTACTGAATCCGCAGGTTTCTAAGTCATTTCCACTGAGCGAAGTCGTCGATGCGTTCAAGGAGCTCACGGAGCGGCGGGTACTTGGGAAAATTGTACTCACACTTTGATGGTGAATCGCTGAAGCCAGCTCAATGGCTTCGAGGTTTCAAGGTATAAAAAAAAGCCGCTTTATTAGCGGCTTTTTTCGTTGTTGGGCGAGGCGCTTAGAAGAATACAGCGAACTCGATTCCCATCGTGCGTGGGTTAAGCGCACGACCGTATTGACGAGCACCGTCGAGAAGATCCGTGGTCATCAAGCCGTTCGCGTAGCTAACGGTATCGCCAAGATTCTGACCGTATACTGACACTTCATAGTTATCGCTTGCTGGGCGGAAGGTGATACGAGCATTGATGATGTCGTAGCCTTCAACGCGATCAACATCGTCGTTAAATATGCTGGTGTACTGGTCGCCCGTGTACGAGTAGCTGCCCGTGAAGTCCAGTGAGTTTTGACCTACTGGTAACGTGTAGTAAACGCCGAAGCTATACTTGTCGCTCGGAGAGCGGTTCATTTCGTTGCCCTTCACGTTACGTACTTGGTATGTCTTGATGTCCTGAACGAAGAAGTCTTCTTCGATTTCAGTTTGAACATGCGAGTAGTTACCAAGTAGAACTAGGTTGTCAGTGATGCCCCAAGTTGCTTCAACTTCGAATCCGGTTAGCGACGCTTTTGGCGCGTTGGCTAGACGGTTGGTAGCGATGCCTGAAACCGCATCAAGAATCGGTAGCTCAACCTGCATGTCTGAGTAGTCGTACTGGAATACCGCAGCACTTAGGTTCAAAGAATCACCGAAACGACCTTTGTAGCCGATCTCGTAGGCAACGAGTTCTTCGTTATCAACCACAGACTCGTTTTCCGGTGTCATTGGATCATCCTGCATTCCACCTAGACGGAAGCCGCCTGGCTTGTAGCCGGTTGTTACACTTGCGTAAGTCATCGATGCGTCGTTGATGTCATAGGCAAGGCTAACTTTCCAATCAAGTGCGTCCCAAGAGGCGTCGTGGCTTGCTTGGTCCTGAGAAATCAATAAACCTGCACGATTTGGGATGAACGGGCTAATTGCACCGTTAGCACATGGGTCTGCGTACGGATTACCGCCGCCAACATACAGTGGAAGCAGCGCATCAGCGAAGTCGTAGCAAAGGCCACTATCGTAGATGATCTGTCGCGACTCAGATCCTTTCTTTTCGTCTTCGCTGTAACGAAGGCCAGCGGTCAAAATGAGGTCTTCCGTTAGATTCCAG
>JABXIR010000132.1 GCA_013372965.1 Gammaproteobacteria bacterium | reverse complement strand
ACTGCGACGCGCATGGACAAGTTCACCGAGACGATGCTCTCGGAAACCGGTCTCATTGGTATGATTGGTAAAGCTGAGCGCGGTCCAACCGCCATTGAGAGTATTAAAAAGCACAAGGCCGTCTATTTGATGGCGGTCGGTGGCGCAGCGTACCTCGTGTCACAAGCCGTTAAAAAGTCCAAGGTGGTTGGTTTCCCAGAGCTTGGTATGGAAGCCATCTACGAGTTTGAAATTAGCGACATGCCGGTAACGGTTGCCGTAGACGTTAACGGTGAGTCAGTGCACCAGTCTGGTCCTAAAATTTGGGCAGAAAAAATCAACGTCGAAAAACTTAAGTAGTTTCACCTGTAACTACTAGACATAAAGGCCACTCTCGGTGCAAACTAGAGTGGCTTTTTTCGTTAAGGGAATAAAAATGTCATTATCCGAACTTCAGTGTGAATCGTGCCGCGCCGACGCGCCGCATGTCAGTGACGAAGAGCTTGCTGCATTCATGAAAGAGCTGCCAGATTGGACGCCAGTCGCGCGCGACGGAGTGCTTCAGTTAGAGCGAGTTTTCAAGTTTAAAAACTTTAAAAAAGCGATGGCTTTTACGGTCGCAGTGGGTGATGTTGCAGAAGAGGTATTCCATCATCCAGCATTACTGACCGAGTGGGGTAAGGTGACGGTCACCTGGTGGAGCCATGAAATGGGTGGGCTGCATAAGAATGATTTTATTTTAGCCGCTCGAACTGATCGAGTGTTTGCTGAGCTCGAAAACTAAAAAAAGCCGCGGTCATCGCGGCTTTTTTTTTTGAATTTGCGGTTGGTTTATTCTTCGTCTTTTGGGTCTTTCTTGCGACGATCGGCCACTTCTTCGCGAAGTACGGTGGTTTCTCGTGGTGCATCAATACCAAGTCGAATCTGATTACCTTTGATCGATAGTACGGATATTTTTACATCGTCGCCAATAATAAAGGCTTCGCCGCATCTGCGACTAATTATGAGCATAGTCTACTTCTTATAAGATAATTTTGTGATCAATTGTTGTATGTGATCAATTGTTGTTATTTAGATTGTATTAAAGATGATTTAAGCTGACGAATCAATGACCATCTTTAAAAAACTTGAGGTAATCTTCCGATTGCAGTTGCATAGTTACCTTCTGATCGACTTCGTGAAGTTCCGTGCTAACCGATCGCAATATAATGTCGGTGCCGTTCGGCATTAGCCAATAATTGTAGCGGCCTAGGCAGAAACGTCGATCAATGATGGTCGCGCTCAACTCGCCTCGCTCATCGAAGCGTAACGCAGCTTCCGATACAAACACTCCCGAATGTTCTCGAGCAGGGCGGTGACGGTTGATCATTGGCAGTTGACCTATCTCATCGTCGTTAAGCCAAACACCCACACTTAGGAACTCAGCAACGGCTCGAGTACTCGGTTCATTGAACAAAACTTCCGGCGGCGCCTGCTGTATTAGACGCCCATTTTCTAAGTACGCCATTTCGTCGGCGATGGCGAACGCGTCGGATTGATCGTGAGCGACCGAAATCACCGTGGTCTTGCGGCGCTGAAAGAACTGACACAGCTTGGGGATGACCTTTTTGCGCAGCGACTCATCGAGACTGGCGAACGGTTCGTCTAGCAGTAGCACCGGTGCATCGAAACAAATGGATCGCGCTAGGGCAACGCGTTGTTGCTGTCCACCACTAAGTTGGTGAGGGTAGTGATTGAGCAGTTCGGTTATTTCGAGCATGATCTCGATTTCGCGTTGCTGCTCTCGATCTAGCTTTGCAGCAAACGCAATGTTCTCGGCTGCCGTTAAATGTGGAAACAGTGCATGGTCTTGGAATACAAAGCCAATATTTCGCTCTTCTGGGGCGAGTTGATGCTGATTCGATGCGAGCACTCGATGGTTGACCGAGATAGTGCCACTATCGATTGGGTGGAGGCCTGCAATAGTTCGTAGAAGTGTCGTTTTACCGCTACCACTGGAGCCGATTAGGACAAGGTGTTTGCCTTGTTCAAGTTGAATATCGACATTACGCAGCACTGGCTGAGAGTCATGGCTGGCTGAAATCTTGTGAAGATCAATGAATGATTTAGTCATCAAGGGCGCTATATAACCTGGCTATTAGTTCATCGAGCTCAGTATCGCTTATCACTAGCGGTGGTAGCAAGCGGATTCGCGTGTCACTAATGCAGTTGACTAGTAACTTCGATTGGTCAAATCGTTGTGGAAGGTCGTTAATAGACTTAATTAATTGAACGCCTAACATCATCCCGAGGCCTTCAACATAGTCAACGTTTGGGTGTTGCGCCAGAGCCTCTCTCAGCCGTTTTGATTGTTTCTCAACGTTCCTGTGAACTTGGTCTTTCTTGACGATCTCGATGACTGCGCAAATTGCAGCACACGCCGCGGGATTGCCTCCGTAGGTTGAGCCGTGGCTACCGGGGTAGAGTAGATCGCGTGCTTTCTCTGAAACGAGGGTCGCGCCAACGGGAAAGCCATTACCCAATCCTTTCGCTGTTGAAACGACATCAGGTTTCAGCGAAAAATGCTGGTAAGCAAACCATTGCCCAGTTCGAGAATTACCGGTTTGTACCTCGTCGATCATGAGGAGCAAATCGTGCTTCAGACAAAGTTGTTTAACGGTTTCAATAAAGCGTTCGCTCGCGAGGTGAACGCCAGATTCCCCCTGAATTAACTCGAGAAGGATTGCATCGGCTTCGAGATCGTTGCTGAAGGCGTGTTCTAGCGCCTCAATATCGTTGAAGGGAAGATGCTTAACGTCAGCTAAAAGAGGCGCAAAGGGCGCTTTGATCGCTTCCTTTGCGGTGGCGCTAAGCGCTCCAATAGTTCGACCGTGAAATGCGCCATCGAAGCAGATTAATGTGCCACTGTGTCCTCGTTTGGCTCGACCATGCAGTCTGGCGAGCTTGATTGCAGCTTCGTTTGCCTCCGCGCCGGAGTTGCAGAAATAAACTTTAGACATTTGGCTAACCTCACACAGCTTGTGAGCAGCCAACTGCTGAATTGGAGTGTGATAAAGGTTGGAAACGTGATCGAGCGCGTCGATTTGTGCTTTTATGGCGTTGTTTACACTCGGGTGACAATGGCCGAGGCTGGTGACGCCGATACCGCATAGTGCATCAAGCCACTGGTGTTGCTGTGAGTCTGTGAGCCAGACGCCAGCAGCTTTCGTGAAGCAAATGTTTCGCTCGCCGTAGTTAAAAGTGAGGTGTGCGGAAGTCAATACGCTCTCCAATTTTTTCAATTAAGCATTTATTCTAAGTACCCGCCATTTGCAAAACGCGCTAAACTACGGCCACTTTTTTAACAGAATAGAGTCAACATACCTTATGGACATTATTGAAACCATCAAAGATCAGATTGAGTCAAATAACATCTTGCTATACATGAAGGGCTCTCCAAATGCCCCACAGTGCGGTTTTTCAGCACGTACCGTGCAGAATGTGATGGCCTGTGGTAAACGCTTCGCTTACGTTGATGTGCTATCACATCCGGAAATCCGTGCAAGCCTACCCGGTTATGCTAACTGGCCGACGTTCCCACAACTTTGGGTCAATGGTGAGTTGGTCGGTGGCTGTGACATTGTGTCTGAAATGGCCGAGAACGGTGAGCTTAAGGCACTCCTCGACACCGTGGAAGGTGAGTAAGCGCAGTCTTCTTTGTATAGTTTAATTTTATGATGCTCGATTGTTTTTTTTAACTTTAGCTATCGAGAATTTCAGTTACACTAGCTCCATCAGTTCGAAGGGTGCATTAAGTACCCAGTCATAAAACATAATCATTGGAGGTTTTCCATGGCAGTATTAGTAGGTAAGCAAGCACCAGACTTCACCGTACCAGCGGTTTTAGGTAATGGTGATATCGTTGATTCCTTTACGCTTTCAGAAGCGATCAAGGGCAAGTACGGTCTTGTATTTTTCTACCCACTCGACTTCACGTTCGTTTGTCCGTCTGAATTGATCGCCCTTGATCACCGTATGGATGCGTTCACTGCAAAGGGCGTTGAAGTGATCGGTGTTTCTATCGACTCTCACTTTACGCACAACGCTTGGCGTAAAACCCCGGTCGAAGATGGCGGTATTGGTCCAGTTAAGTACACGCTAGCGGCTGATATGACTCACGAAATTGCCAAAGCCTACGACGTTGAGTCTGAAGGTGGCATGGCGTTCCGTGGCGCATTCATCATCGACCAGCACGGCGTTGTTCGTTCGCAAATCGTTAACGACCTTCCACTAGGCCGTAACATGGACGAGCTACTTCGCTTGGTTGACGCGCTTCGCTTCCACGAAGAGCACGGTGAAGTGTGTCCAGCAGGCTGGACAGAAGGTGACGAAGGTATGGATGCGTCTCCAGACGGTGTTGCTAAATACCTTTCTTCGAAGTCTGACAGCCTATAATTCGCTGTTCGATCTCGACCGAAAGCCCTGCTGTTAAGCGGGGCTTTTTGCGTTATGATCGCACTTTGATACTATGTCAAAAATCGTGATATCGAGCATTCTATGAATCGTGTTGAGCTTTCCCGGATTAATTTAAATCAACTGGTTGCCCTCCAAGTATTGTTGTCGACCGTTTCTGTCAGTCTTGCGGCGAAGCAACTGTTTGTTACGCAGTCAGCGATGTCAAAGACATTGGCAAACTTACGAGAGCTCTTTGACGATCAGCTACTCATTCGGGTTGGCACCAAAATGCAGCTTACGCCGCTTGCACAACAAATGGCGAGAGAGCTACCAAAGTTATTACAATCGATCGAAGATTTTGTCGATTTACGAACCTTCGATCCCACCACGGCAGATCTTGAAATTCGGATGGCGGTTCTTAGCTACCTCGGGCAGCAGCTTATGCCCGAATTTATGGCTCGAATTCAAGCGTTTGCGCCCGGGATTAAAGTCATCGCTGAGGGGGTGACCGACAACTCTTGGAGGCGCCTCGAGCAAGGCGAGCTAGACATGGTATTGGCGTTCCCGCCTAGAGTAGGTGCTCGACCCACTTCGGGAGAGGCCCTTGGTCCCGTGCCATTTACCACGTTAGTCAAGGAAGGGCACCCGCTCACTCAGGGGGACGTCACGATGGACGCGTTTCTCAGTTTCCCTCACGTTCGTTATCTCGTTCCCGCGATGACTCGTTACACCGGTGGGTTAGTAGATGAGTGGCTGGCCGATCAAAATTTAAGACGTCGAGTGATCTACGATACGCCCGACGTTGGTTCAATTGTTGAGATTATGCGTCGAACTGACTGTGTTTACAGTGGTGTCGACTTGCGGCTACTACCCGGTGCGAACCTAAATGACATCGTCTCGGTAGGCATGCCAGAGGGATTGACCGTCGCGGAACTCAAGTTCTGGATGTATATGGCACCCGATCGTAAATACAGTGCGGAAATGCAGTGGCTGAGCGATACGCTTAAAGCCACTTATGCCGATATGCTATTTAATCAGGCGGCTGCTCAGCCAGCGGCCAGCCACCCAGGTCCTTCCAGCGATTAACGATGCTGCAGAACAATTCTGCTGTTTTCTCTGTGTCGTAAAGCGCGCTGTGTGCTTGATGTCCGTCGAATTCGATTCCAGCAATTTTGCAGGACTTCGCGAGAACGGTTTGTCCGTAGGCGAGTCCTGACAGTGTGGCGGTATCTAAGCAAGAGAATGGGTGAAGTGGTGAGCGCTTTAGATTGTTCCGCTCAATCGCAGCGTTGATAAATCCGAGGTCGAAATGGGCATTGTGAGCCACAATTATGGCGCGATTACAGCTGTGCTTTTTGACCGCTTTTCGAATAATCTCAAACGCAGTTTTAAAGGCTTCGATTTCGCGGATTGCTTGTCGTTCCGGTGAGGTGACATCAATGCCGGTAAACTCGAGTGCCTTCGGGTCGAGTCGTGCGCCTGCAAACGGACGAATATGAAAGTCATGAGATTCGTCTTTTTCCAGGTGGCCGTCGTCATTCATTTTTAATGTGACAACGGCCATTTCGAGAATGGCGTCGGTTTTCGCTTCAAACCCACCTGTCTCGAGATCGATTACCACGGGTAGAAAACCGCGAAATCGTGTTGTAAGACTCATCTTATTCAACGCTCCAATCGATGGTTTCATTGGCCATCAACGGCACGAGTGTCTTTGCGCCGAAGTTAAACTCAGCAGGCACCGTCCAGTCTTTTTTAACCAGAGTAATAGTGTCCGCGTTGCGCTCTAAGCCATAAAAATCAGGACCGAAGTGGCTCGCGAAACCCTCGAGCTTGTCGAGTGCGCCCGCGCGCTCAAACGCCATTGCGTACATCTCGATCGCAGCGAAGCTGGTATAAGATCCAGCACAACCACAGGCAGATTCTTTATCACCCTTAGCGTGTGGAGCACTATCGGTGCCCAAAAAGAATTTAGGATTACCACTGGTTGCGGCTTGGATGAGTGCCTCTTGATGAAGACCTCGTTTCAGGATGGGTAGGCAGTAGAAGTGCGGTCGAATGCCTCCCGCCAACATGTGGTTTCGGTTGAATAATAAATGGTGGGCTGTAATGGTTGCCGCGAGATTGCTTGGCCCGTTCATGACGAATTCGACGGCATCCTTGGTCGTGATGTGCTCAAGTACGACTTTCAGCGT
>JABXIR010000305.1 GCA_013372965.1 Gammaproteobacteria bacterium | reverse complement strand
TGAGAAACCAACTTATCGATGTCATCGCGTGGAACATCCAACATGACGGACATTTGCTCAGCAATTAGGATCGCGCCTTCGCGCATTTCAGGAACAACGTGATTGGCCCCGAGCGACACCAGCGATTCGAGGCCGAAGTGATCATAGGTGCGAACTAACACGGGCACCTGGCAACCGACCGTTCTGATGTGCGCAATCGTTTCCTCAGCTTGTTCCAGCGAGCTAAACGTTAGAACCGCTAACCGTGCTTGCCTCATGTGGACATCTTTCAACATATCAAGGCGAGTACAGTCGCCGTAGGTCGCGTTTGCGCCATCCTGTCGAGCCTCTTTTAATCGCGTCACATTTCGCTCAATGACAACGTAAGGTATATCGAGCGACTTCAGGAACGTGACTAACACTCGGCCGACCCTTCCATATCCGCCGACCACAACATGCCCAACTAGCTCCTGACCAGCACTAACCGATTCCTCAGTATGCCCGGTGTCGCTATCGTCAAATCGAGCAATAAGCTGGTCGGCTCGGCGAATTAGCAAGGGGCTGACCGCCATCGACATAACAGCGACTATTGCAATGAAAGACGCTTGATCCGCCGGGATCAGCCCGACTGAAAAGCCAATCGTAAGAAGTGCTAGACCGAATTCACCCGCTTGAGCCAAGTTAAGCCCCGCCCGAAGAGACGCCACCTTGTTGTGCCCGGAAGCTCGAATCAGCATGGCAATTAAGGCAAATTTAATCGCGACTAGCACGAGTGCAAATAAAATAAGTCTGGGCCAATACTCGACCAGCAGGGATACCTCAACATTCATACCGACACTGACAAAAAACAATCCGAGCAGTAGGTCTTTGAAGCCTCTGATATCACTATTGATTTGATGGCGAAAATGACTTTCACCAAGCATCATACCAATGACAAAGGCACCCAATGCCATCGACAGCCCGAGCGCATGAGTCACCCACGCAGCGACTAATACGACGACCATCGTGCTTAGCAGAAAGATTTCGTCAGACTCAGCGCGCGCCACTTCAGAGAACATCGCTGGCAACAACCAACGGCCGACCGCAAGCAGCACCAACACCAGAATGACACCTTTCACCAGAGCGGACCAGAGCTCACTCGACAGCGACACATCACCACCGGATGTAGCACCTAACACTGGAACGACAATCAAGAACGCCACAGCCGCTAAGTCCTGAAAAAGTAATACGCCCACCGAAAGTCGGCCGTGATCAGTATGCACTTGGCCAATATCTGCCAGTTCTTTGGTAACAATCGCGGTCGATGAGAGCGCCAGCGATGCCGCAATCAAGAATGATACGGTGGGTGTGGTTCCCCAAACGTAAGTGGCAGCCCCAAAAATTGCCATACAGAGTAGGACTTGGCCACCACCAACACCAAACACAGTAGCTCTCATCGCGAAGAGCTTAGGAAGAGAAAACTCCAGGCCGAGAGCAAAGAGCAGAAGGACAACGCCAAACTCGGCCAGTAATGAGTACTCGCTCGGATCGGCGACAAGCCCAAGCGCGGAAGGGCCAATGATCGCTCCTGCGACTAGATACGCGATAATACTGGGCAAGCCGACACGCTTAAATAACATTGCCGACAACAATGCCGCACCATATATCCACAAAAACTCGGTGAAGAAATCCATTAACCTATCTCGAAAAACGCGTTTGAGTTAGTCTAACATTAAACCACTAATGCCCGCGAAGACGAACACTTAAGCGCGCTGGGCTTCTACAATAGAGAGGTGACATTGACCGATGAAACGTTTCGCTCCTTTACTGTACTTGTCACTATTCGCCTTCCAGGTCGGCGCCGACGAATCGCTACATACCTCACTTAAGGTAAACTTCGACCAGCATTTCGATAGCGAACGATTTGAGATTGAAGAGGCCTCCATGGGGCCGAAATTCTTTATTTCAGGTATCGAGCCTAAAGAGCCATTATCTTCGACCAGCGTGAGCGCAGTTGCAGAGCAGTTTGCCCAACTCAATGCCGAACTTTTTCAAACTCAGGCGCCCCTCTTGCTCATCTCCGATACCCAACGCGGTAATGTGCGACACTTGCGCTTCTCAAACTCCATTCTTGGCCTTCCAGTTTACGGTAGCGACCTCCGCTTCCACTTCCGAAATGGCGAACTTATCGCGGCGAACGGCCACTCGAGCACCCTAAGCCCGGCGACCTACCAGTATATGAGCCAGTGGACTTCACCCGAGGAACTGCGAAATGACCTCCTCGACCGACACGATGCACTCGATCAAGCACTGCAATCATATGGCGGTCTGCAACCCTTCGATATATTGAACGAAAATACCCTGGTCTTCGACGACGCGCCGCATGTGCGTCACGAGGCAGAAATCACAATCCGTCGTGGAGCAACGCGACTCCTCGTGTCCATCGATGCACTGACGGGACATGTGATCTCAATCGAAGATCGCATTAATCTTCATCGCCCACTTCCGGTCTGGGGTGTACAGCAATGAGTCTGTATTGGATTAAGTGCACGGCAATTTTTGTCGCTTTGGCGTCTACTCCTTCAGCCTTCTCGTCTCACTTGAGCGCAGGCAGTACCGCTCCGTTTTCGTTCACTGGCGAAGGCGGTAAAACCTACGAAATCAGAGCTCGACTCACGGGGAACGCATGCGAAGCAAACCTATCTGGAGCGTGCTGTGCCCTCATGGTGAACGATAGCAACACATCGCCACGTTATTCGAACGCAAATTTCGACTTCATCTCCGC
>JABXIR010000165.1 GCA_013372965.1 Gammaproteobacteria bacterium | reverse complement strand
TGAGGATCGACTTCGTTATTTCAGGGAGCTCGAGGACCGCCGAACTTCGATTCTTGGCGCGATCGACGAACAGGGCAAACTTACGGCGGAACTACAAACGTTAATCGAGGCTGCGGAAACCAAGACCGCGCTCGAGGACTTATACCTTCCGTACAAAAAGAAGCGTCGCACAAAAGGTCAGATTGCCATCGAAGCTGGCCTAGATAAGCTCGTCGAAGAGATCCTTGCCCGAAATGGCTCGCTCGACGAACAAGCTGCTCGATATACGTGTGACGCGTTCCCAGACGTCAAGTCATGTTTAGACGGCGCGAAATTTATTCTAATGGAGCGCTGGGCCGAACTTCCTGAGCTCGTGGGGAGCGCCCGATCACTTATCGCCAAGCAGGCTCACATTGTCAGCAAAGTGATCCCAGGTAAAGAGGCCGAAGGCGCGAAGTACCGAGATTACTTCGATCACCATGAAGCGTGCTCAAAGGTTCCTTCGCACCGCACTCTTGCCATGCTTCGGGGTCGTAACGAGGGCATCCTCGGGCTCTCGGTGATGCTTCCTGAACTCATCGATGCGCCAATGGGAACCGAACATCCCGTTGAGGCGATGATTCATCGTCAGTGCAAGCTTGACATTGATCAAAGCGAGCACGGAACTTGGCTGAAAGAAGTGGCTCGCTGGTGCTGGAAGATCAAATTATCACCACACATCGATACCGATATCTTTAACCAAATGCGCCAACGTGCGGAAGATGATGCAATTCAGGTGTTTTCTGCGAACCTGCGTGACTTACTATTGGCGGCACCTGCGGGTGCGCGTGCTACCATCGGGCTGGATCCAGGCTTAAGAACCGGAGTTAAGGTTGCAGTCCTCGACTCTACCGGCAAGGTACTAGATCATGGTGCGATATTTCCCAACCCGCCCCAAAGTCGAGTGGGCGAAGCAGGCCAGAAACTACTCGGCTGGATCAAAGCGCATAATATTGAGCTCATTGCGATTGGTAACGGAACCGCTAGCCGCGAGACAGAGCGATTTGTCAAAGCATTGCTCAAGTCCTATCCAGAACTAAAAGCTCAGCCGGTCATTGTGAATGAGTCGGGCGCGAGTATTTACTCAGCGTCCGAGTTTGCCTCTAAGGAGTTGCCTGATCTCGACGTGACGATTCGTGGCGCCGTATCAATTGCACGACGACTACAAGACCCATTGGCTGAGCTCGTAAAAATCGATCCTCAATCAATCGGAGTAGGCCAGTATCAGCACGACGTCAGTCAAACTGAACTGGCTCGACAGCTCGATGCGGTTGTTGAGGATTGCGTTAACTCGGTTGGAGTCGATCTCAATACCGCCTCCGCAGCACTACTTGAGCGTGTTGCGGGCTTGAGTAAAACGCTAGCGGACAACATCGTCAACTTCCGAGAAGCAAACGGCGCGTTCGACTCACGCTCTAGCCTCAAAGAGGTACCACGCCTTGGACCAAAAGCGTTTGAGCAAGCCGCCGGCTTCTTACGTATTGCCAACGGAAGCAATGCCTTAGATCGATCGGGTGTTCACCCCGAGGCATACCAGATCGTGCAGAAGATGGCAGCGGCCAATGACAGTCACGTAGAGTCGCTGCTTGGAAATCATGCCCTGTTACATTCTATTCGAGCCACGGATTTCGTCGATGACCGGTTTGGACTTCCGACCATCACCGACATTCTCAAAGAACTCGATAAACCCGGCCGCGACCCTCGCCCAGAGTTTACCACCGCAGCCTTGCAAGATGGCATCGAAACCATCGGCGATCTAGAAGTTGGCATGAAACTTGAAGGTACGGTAACTAACGTCACAAATTTTGGGGCGTTTGTTGATATCGGCGTTCACCAAGATGGTCTAGTCCATATTTCAGCATTAGCCGATCGCTTCGTCAGCGACCCGCGCGACATCGTAAAGGCCGGCCAAATAGTGAGTGTAACGGTCATGGAAGTCGATGCACAACGCAAACGAATCGCGCTGTCGATGAAGTCAAAGCCAGATATCTCTGGCGGCCACGTCAGCGAAGGCAATCAGACGAAGTCAAAACAACCACAGCCCTCCAAGCGCGCTCAAAGCCATGCGCCAGCAAACTCTGCGATGGCCGCGGCACTCGCCAACGCAATGAAGAAGCGATAAGCTGTGAATATGCAATTTTCTTGATAGGAGCTCCAACATGGAATTTATCGTAGCTATGCTCAGCTTAGTGACTTGGACGGTCATTGTTTGGTGGGCGCTGTTGTTAACACGATTAAGTGAGATCAAGGTGAAGAAGCTATTCCCTCATCAGCTCAATACGCCCGAAGAAGCTCGTGAACTTCTATCACTGCGTCAACATATGATTGCGCGCAACTTCAGCAACCTAACTGAACTGCCTGTACTTTTTTATGCGCTCGCAACAATCAGTTTCTTACTCGAGGTCGACAGTCAATTTCTTGTCGCACTGGCGTGGGGCTTTGTGGCGACACGAATCGCCCACACTCTTATTCACACCGGCTACAACAACGTACTGCATCGTTTCTACGCATATTTCTCAGGCGGTTTAATCCTAAGTGTTTGGGTATTATCGCTGTTTGCGATGTACATACTTTAAAGTTCAAAAAGTTAGCAACTTTTAGGATTCAAACTAGGCTATGAAATCGGTATTCGTCATTGTTAATAGCGAGGGTGACATTCTATCCAAGCAGGGTGAATGGCTTAGTGCCGCGAAACTAAAACATGCATACAGTAGTAGCGAACGTGACATCGCGTTAAATGAGCTCATCGAACGAAACCAAAAACATGTAGACGAACGCCTGTTTGTTCGAGAGTGCTCCGTAGACGACAAAGGTCGACCAAAAGACCTGATGCCAGAGAGAGAACCATCTCAGTGTTAATCAAACAAAATGATGCTTGGCGAATTAGTACCGAGCGACCCGACCTACTGAAGGGGTCTAAGCGTGGTATCGAGCGTGAATGCCTCCGCATCGATAACGATGGTAAGTTAGCGCTTTCACCACACCCCCGCGCTTTAGGATCGGCGCTGACGCACAATAGCATCACAACCGACTACTCAGAAGCGCTCCTTGAGTTCATCACTCAACCAAGATCAAACATCGCAGCAACGCTCAATGAACTGTCCGATATTCACGGTTTTACTCAGCGCGTTCTCGATCAACACGAGGAGCGTCTTTGGCCGGCCTCAATGCCTTGCGTCATCGCAGACGACGACGCCATTCCAGTCGCTCAATATGGCTCCTCAAACTCAGCAAAGTTGAAGTCAACCTATCGAGTGGGGCTTGGGCATCGTTATGGACGCATGATGCAAACGATCTCAGGCATTCATTATAATTTCTCATTCTCAGACGAATGGCTCGAAGCACTTCGCGTTTCGACGGTGCCTGAAAAATCGTTGCAGTCGTTCAAAACCGACTTTTACTTTGGGGTGATTCGTAATTTCCGCCGCTATTTTTGGTTGCTGCTCTATTTGTTCGGCGCATCGCCGATGGTGTGCAAGAGTTTCGCAGAGAACGCGAAGGACCATGGTCTCAGTCCGCTGACGCATTGTAGCTACGGAAACCGCAAAGCCACCGCATTGCGCATGGGCAACTTGGGCTATCAAAGCAGTGCCCAGTCTTCCTTGACCGTGTGTTACAACGAGCTCGGACAGTATCTAAAAACGCTAACCAATGCCATCAATCAGCCGCATGCTGACTACTCTCACATTGGTGTTAAAGTCGATGGAGAGTATCGTCAACTATCCGATGCACTCCTACAGATTGAAAACGAATTCTATTCAACCATTCGCCCTAAGCGACCGTCCCAGCGCGGCGAAACGGCGCTTCATGCGCTAGCCGAAGGCGGCGTCGAATACATTGAGGTCCGCTGTTTAGACATCAACCCGTTCAGCCCAATGGGCATCTCAGAATCTCAATGTCACTTCGTTGAGGCGTTCGTACTGTGGTGTGCTCTCAAAGAGTCGCCAATAACTACCCAGCGTGAGTACGATGAGATCGCGGTCAACCAGTCGCGCGTCGTCAACGAGGGAAGGGATGGCAGTCTTACACTACTATTCGGCGGAAAAGAAATCCTCATGCGCGACTTTGCGGCCACCATGGTGTCCGAAATCAGCGAAGCCGCCATTCTCCTCGACGAAGCGTATGGTGACTCCGGCTATAGCTCAGCGGTAAAAGAATGGGCTCCCGCGATTAACGACCCATCGCTGACCCTATCAGCGCAATTTGAGGCGTACTGTCTCGAAAATAAGCGTGGCTTCGCAGCTCAATCCAGAGAGTTGGCGACGCAACATGCGGCCCATTGGCGCGAGTCAGAACTCAGCGAACAACGAATGGCCGAGTTCACCGCAGAAGCCGAATCCAGCCTGAGTAAGCAGGCTGAACTCGAGTCTAACGATACGATGTCTTTTGATGACTACTTGGCGAAGTATTTAAATCAATATAAAGATCAAATGCTAATAAAAAGCTAGAGCAATCGGTGGCCTAGTTAAGGCCGCCCATCGCTTCCACAACTGCACTTAACCACTCTCTAAACACACCGGTCATCAAAACGAACTCGTGATCAAGTTGCGCGGCGACGTCGTCGCTTTGAGACAGTTCCACTGCGTCTTCGTATACATCCGTCAGTTTTATACGCTTCAGTGCCAGCTCTTCGTCAACGATAAACTTAATACGCTCATCCCAAATGAGCGCCAGCTTTTTCACACGCTTGCCAGCGTCTAGCAGCACTTCGATTTCATCGCCAAACAGGGGCTGGTCTTTGATTTTTGCACTGCCTCCGTCGATGGCCCGGCTCACCAATTCGGCTTCGGTACCGAGCTCGAATTTACCCTCGACACCGTGCGTGAGCCAATGCGTTAAGGTCTCTGAAGGAGTTTGCTGTGTAGACCATGGAACCACCGAGAGCGTGCCGAGGCTCTCGCGTAACAACCCGAGAAAGTCCTCGGCAGCACTAGCGGAAGAGGCGTCAATGACGATCCAGCCAGCGGCTAGGTCAATGTAACCGGTAACCCACTTCGATCGGCAGAACGCGCGAGGGGTCAGCTCAAGCACCAATTCGTCTTTGATTTGAGTTTTTTCTTTCTTATAGACTTTACGATGTTCTTCGGCTTCGATCTCAGCGACTTTTTCACTGAGCAGCTCGTTAACGACGCCCGCCGGAAGCACTCGCTCTTGCGACTTCATGGCTAAAAGCGCCGTAGCACCCACCACATGTGACAGCATCTCGCCATGCTTGCCCAACGCAGAAACCCAACCCACACGTTTTTGCTCACTCTTACCACAAGGCGTAAATGCCTGCTCCTCTAATTGTGCTTCAAGCTGATCGAGTCGAATCGAATCTTGTTGCTGTAAGCGATAAACACGTGCATTTTTGAACCACATTGGGTGTACTCCGAAAGCCTTTAAAAACAGAGCCGAATCTTAACATCTCAGACTCGATAATTTCTGGTGAATTTTGAGTAATTTCAGCGTTTTTTCGAAACAAATCGAGCCGTTTAAATACGTCATGTTATACTAACTAAAAACAACTCCGAGCAACTTCATGAATCTTTTCGCACGTATTAAGTACCGCATCGCGCGAGTCATTCGTCTTTGGGTTAAACCAACGTTTCACCCATCGAGCGCCGACAAATTCGAGCTCGACGATGCCGCTGAAACCTATTACGTATTAGCCAATAACAGCGCTACCGATATCGTCGCTGCGCAACTTGGCATCGAGCAATTGAATCTTCCAAAAGCGCATAGCAGTCACTGGCACTTTTTAACCCGCAATGAGGGTTTCTTTGCGCGAAAACGTATCTATTCGCCCGAAACAGCAGCCACAATGATTGCAAAGGCCAATAACGGAGCGAATATTCAACTCATTCCGATCTCGGTCTTTTGGGGACGAACCCCCAAGAAAGAGCACTCGTTCTGGCGTTTATTGTTCTCTTATAGCAATTTCGACCTTGGCGGCGGGTTCCGTAAGTTTTTTGCAACGATCGCCGCCCGAAAAGATTTAGAAGTTCATTTCGGTCGCGCCTTCGATATTAACCTTCTATTAGGCGAGCACGATACCCCACATCTAACGCGTAAACTGCAACGTATCCTTCGCATTCACTTCCGTCAGATGCGCACCGCGGTGATCGGCCCAGACCTGAGCCATAGACGGACTCTAGTAAACGATCTCGTTCGCAGCAAATCGGTACAGCAAGTGATAGAGTCTAAGCTCGCCAGTGGTGAAGACTCGCGAGAAAAGCTAGAGCATCAAGCCGAAAAATACGGGCTCGAGATCGTGAGTAATTTAAACATGCGCTCGGTTCGTATACTCGACAAGATTCTCAGTTGGTTTTGGAACCGGGTCTACGACGGGGTCGAGGTCGAGGGCATCGATCGGGTTCGCGATTTGGCGCGCACGCACACGCTAGTGTATTTACCGTGCCATCGCTCGCATATCGACTACCTCCTATTAAGCTACGCACTGTTTAAGCAAGGCCTTATGGTGCCGCACATCGCAGCCGGTATTAACTTGAACATGCCGATCGTCGGACGACTACTTCGAGGCGCCGGTGCGTTCTTTATTCGTCGCAGTTTCAAAGGTAAGCCACTCTATACGGCCGTCTTTAACGAATACCTTCACCAGTTACTAAAGCAAGGCTTCCCAGTCGAGTTTTACATTGAAGGTGGTCGCTCTCGCACCGGTCGCTCGCTTCCGCCAAAAACTGGCATGCTGGCCCTGATGTTACGCTCTTATTTACGCGATCATTCGAAGCCAATCGCTTTAGTTCCCATCTACGTTGGCTATGAAAAGGTCTTAGAAGAATATACCTACCTGGGTGAACTTCGTGGCAAAGCCAAAAAGTCGGAGTCAGTCTTCGACATTTTCAAAGTATTCAGCGTGCTTAAAGAAAATCACGGTAAGGTGCGCGCTAACTTTGCCACACCGATGCTGCTGAACGACTTCCTCGATGCTCAGAATGTCGATTGGCGACACAGTGATACGACTAAGCCGGAGTGGCTATCAACCGTCACGAACCAACTTGGCGACGAGATTATTACGCGCATCAACGAAGCGGCACACATTAACTCAACCGCCTTAGTTGCCACTTCGATGCTAGGCTCACCCAAACAAGCTCTTAGCTACGAAACACTCAAAAGCCAAATCGAGTTAAACCAAGCATTGGCAAGGGCGTTCCCGTACAGCGAAGTCTGCACGGTCGACGAGGCGAGTGCCGATGATATTATCGAGCACACCGATTATCTAGGATACCTACGAAGCACCGAAGACACGTTAGGAACGGTATATCAGTTAGGCGAGATTGAGCGTGTTCTGATGGCTTATTATCGGAACAACGTTCAACACGTGTTCGTGCTTCCAAGCATGCTCGCTTACGCTCTCAACAACAAGCGAGGCATCGGTCGAAAAGCCCTAATCAATCTGGTTGCTAAGGTCTACCCATTCTTGCAACGCGAGCTATTCACGAATGTTACTGAGGGTGAGCTTGAGACGAAGATCAATCAGACCTTAGACTGGCTGATCGAACACCGTCTTCTCACTCAGCAAGGGAATACCGTCCGCGGAGCGGATGCTGGCACTGCCGAGCAAGTTCAACAGCGCTTACTGGCCTCGTATGTGCGCCCGATTATTGAGCGTTTTTACATCGTACTTAAGCTGATCTCGCGCGTGAATCCGGGCGACCAATCGCAAGGTGAACTCGAGGCAATGAGCGCCGTCATCGCTCAACGCCTTTCGATGCTTCACGGTATTAACTCGCCGGAGTTTTTCGACAAACGCTTATTCAAAGGATTTATCGAGCAGCTCCTCGATCAAGATGTCATTCATTGTAGCGACGGCAGAATTCAGTACGAAGAACGCTTGCTCGATACGGTTGTTTTAGCGGAGCGGGTTATGAGCGCCGAAATTGCCCATAACCTAAATTTAGCCACTATCAATAAGCCAACGTCATGAGCAGAACGATTTTTACAACTCCGATTGTTAAGCCGATATTAAGAACCATCAGCCGTATTGGCCTCAGGTTAACGGGCTGGAAGATTATCTCGAACACGGTTCCTGATACCCCAAAAGGCATCATCATCGCCGTTCCTCACACCTCGAACTGGGACTTTTTTGTGATGATGGCCATTGCATTAAAACTCGATATTGACCTGCACTGGGTCGGTAAGCATTCTCTGTTTAAAGGCATTCTAGGGCCAATCGCTCGATGGCTTGGTGGCATCGCCGTAGACCGCCGAGCAAGTAAGAATACAGTCCAACAGGTCGCGGATCGCTTCATCGAAGCCGAGTCGCTCTTTATTGTCATCGCGCCTGAAGGAACGCGTTCGTCCGTCACCCAATGGAAGTCTGGGTTTTATCACATGGCACACCAAGGTGGCGTTCCTCTCATCTTGGCTCACCTCGATGGGCAAAAGAAAGAGGCGGGAATCCGCTCAGAAGTTTTCAACCCCACGGGTAACTTCGAAGACGACATTCAAGTTATTCGCGAGTTCTATAAGCCTTTTGTTGGAATCAAAAAAAAGCGCCACTCGACCATCGAGTGACGCTCTCGAAACAACTCAACGATTACTGTCGATCTTGGCGCTCTTGCTCAACCAAGTATTCAACGACCGCTAGCATCTGATCAAACGTGAGTGGGTTTTCACGTGTCGAACCGACGACGTATTTACCTGCCACCATAATTTGTGGCGT
>JABXIR010000158.1 GCA_013372965.1 Gammaproteobacteria bacterium | reverse complement strand
CGCGAAGATGGTGGCGAGTAGTGAAAAAGCAAACTTGGACATTGTCGTTCCAGCGGCTTGGTTGCATGATTGCGTCGCGGTAGCGAAAGACAGCCCGCTGAGAAACCAAGCGTCAAAACTCGCTGCCGACAAAGCTTGTGCATTCCTGCGCAAGATAGGCTATCCCGATACTTTGCTAGACGACATACGCCATGCGATCGAAGCCCACTCCTACAGCGCCAATATCGTTCCGCAGACATTAGAAGCAAAAATTGTACAAGACGCTGATCGTCTCGACGCACTCGGTGCCATCGGTGTTGCCCGATGTATGCTTGTGGGAGGGGCGATTGGTCGAGCATTATATTGCTCCGACGATCCGGTCTGTGAGCAACGACAGCCCGACGATAAGGCCTTTACCATAGATCACTTCTTCACCAAACTTCTGCACATTGGCGATACCATGAATACGGACTCCGCGACACGCGAAGCGAAGCGCCGCACCAACTACATGCACAGTTTCCTTGAGCAGTTGGTTAGAGACATCAACGCTGAGGACTTTGAGACGCTCAGTTTCGCAATGCGCCGTGAAGCTCACTCGCCCTGAAGTACCGCATGAATCTGCCTCGAGCCGCCGTGATTTCGATGTTCCCCCAGATAAATCCCCTGCCAGGTTCCCAGTACTAGTAGGCCGTTCTCAATCGGCACCGTGATGCTAACGCCGAGAATCGACGACTTGATGTGCGCAGGCATGTCATCATCACCCTCATAGGTATGACGATAGAAAGGTTGGCGTTCTGGGGCGATATGATCAATCGCCTTGTCCAAATCGCTCCTAACGGTTGGGTCAGCATTTTCGTTGAGAGTCAGAGAGGCTGAGGTATGCAGCAATTGGAGATGCAGAAGCCCGCAATGAATGTTGCTAATCTCGGGCAGTGCATGCACTACATGCTCAGTGATAAGATGAAACCCACGAGGTTGAGGTGACAGTGAAAACCTTCGAGACAACCACATCCGCTAACCCACCTCAAGCTGCTGGAGTTTGCGCTTCACATCAAGGCCCCACTTAAACCCAGACAGTTCTCCAGACTTACGATTGACTAAGTGGCAAGGTAACACCAACGCAAAGTCATTTGTGGCCAGCACACGTGCTACGGCTCTGAAGGAGTTTGGCGATCCCATCAGCGACGCAAGCTCGCTATAACTCGTCAACCGATGAGCTTCGATCTTAGACAGTAGCGTTGCCCAAACACGGCTTTGAAAATCGCTAAACTCGGTCGCTAAACAGAGTTTAGCTCTGCGAGAATGACACCAGTCAACGATATTCTGAGCTAAATCGGGAAGCATCAGACTCGCCTCTCGAGTCGTAATATCAACCGAATAAATGATATCGCCACGATGCTTAACGAGTAAATTGACTGGATCGAGTGGCATCACGAATTCGTCGGTCGCGGGTACCTCTTTGGGAAAGAATTTAAAGTAATCAGAGAGTTGTGTTTCGCTCATCGCGTTTCCCTTCTAGGTAAATTCCTTTAGCTGTGCTCTCTAGCAGAGCTCCACACCTTCCGTTATTATGGTGCTTTAAATCATACTACAACGAGGCGACATTTTGGGTAAATGGATTGGCGCGGGTATCGGCCTGATCGGCGGAATACCAGGCGCAATTATCGGCTTTTTCGTGGGCGCATTTTTCGATGCAATGTTTAAAGACAGTCCCGCCGTGCTCAGCCGAAAACATCAAGCTGAACACCAGCAGCTATTTTTCAAAACCCTCTTCGAATTGTTGGGGCACCTCGCGAAGGCCGACGGCCGGATCTCCGAAGCCGAAATCAAGGCGACCGAGGGTATCATGTCGCGAATGGGCCTCGACGCAGAAAAACGAGCACTTGCGATTCAATACTTCAAGCAAGGTTCTCAATCTGAGTTCAATTTAGACGTTGCCCTAAATAACTTCCGACTCGGTCCAGGCCGCAGTCGTCAAATGCGACAGTTCCTGATCGTGACGCTAATTACACTCGGGATGGCCGACGGTCAAATTCATCAAGCCGAGCTCACCTTACTGCAGCGCATCGCAACGGGAGTTGGCATTTCCAATATGCAGCTTCAACAGCTCATCATGATGCTGGAAGCGCAGCACAACTTTTTCAATGGCCGTTATCGAGGTCAAGGGCAATCACATCATAGCGGCGGACACCAGGGATTCCAGCAAACATCCGCAAACGAACTCGCTACCGCCTATAAGGCATTAGGCGTCGAGGCTTCAGCAACGGATACAGAAATCAAAAAAGCCTATCGCGGCTTGATGAAAGAATATCATCCCGACAAGTTGATCGCCAAAGGTCTTCCCGAAGACATGGTCAAAGTAGCGACTGAGCGCGCGCAGGAAGTTCAAGCGGCCTACGATTTAGTGATGAAACAACGTAAAAAGTAGCCGCTCGAAAAACCGAACGACTAAAAAAAGAGAAGCGATCAGCTTCCCTTTTTACCATCGGAACCAACGCTCAGGTGGTTACGCACTCGCTTTGCGAGCGACTAGCAAACCAACCACCATCGAGACCACAAACGCGATAAACTCAGGATTCAGCGTCCAGAGATTTGCGACCGCTGGCCCCGGGCATAAACCATAGATTCCCCACCCTATGCCGAAGAGGACCGCACCTGAAACTAGGCGTGAGTCGATCTGGCGAGCCGACGGTTCAGTCAAGGTCGAGCCACTCCAAGCAAGCTTACGGGTCTTCGAAAAGAAAAACGTAGGAACCGTGACGAGCAGCGCACCGCCCATAACAAAGGCAAGACTCGGATCCCAGGCACCAAATAAGTCGAGAAAGCCAACGACTTTGGCTGGGTTAGTCATGCCACCTAAAGCCAATCCTGCGCCAAATAACGCCCCTGCAACAGCAACTAACATCGTCTGTTTCATAATCAACCTCCCATCACAATGCGCATGACAGCAACGGTTGCGATACCGCTTGCCATAAACACACACGTCGCAATGATCGAGCGTGGCGACAATCGGCCAATACCGCAAACACCGTGACCCGACGTACAACCACTGCCAATCCCAGTACCAAAGCCAACTAATAATCCCGCAATCACTGGCCATACCCAACCGCTTCGGATGGCTTCTGATGGAGCTATCCCCATAAGATGACTCACCGCAAACGCTCCGACGATCGTCGCTACAACAAACCAAAGGCGCCAAATACGTTCGTGCCCCTTCTCCCAAATTACGCCGCCTGTAATCGAACTCATACCCATGATACGACCAAGGCCCAACCACATCACTAAAGCGGCGATACCAATCAGTACTCCACCTGCTAAGCTAAGTAAATACTCCACTTAAGATTCCTCTTAGTAACGAAAATCCAATTCACATCATCAAACGAACAAAGTCTAAACAAAAGGAGGCTAAACAATGCCTGAAACGTGGTTAATCACCGGTGCCTCGGGCTTCGTTGGTCGCTCTATCATTAGGCGACTCGATTCGTCCATTGACGTTGTCGCGCTGACTCATAATAGCAAAGTCACACGCGAGCACGGTGATATATTAGCAGTTTCTAATTTAAATAACATCCCCAAGGAAGTCACCATTACCCGCGTGATTAACCTAGCGGGTGCGCCAATTTTCCAACGATGGACACCATCTAATCGATCTAAGATTTGGGGCTCAAGAGTTACACTCACTCAACAACTCGTCGAATGGCTCAATGGACTCGAATCAAAACCGTTGCTGGTATCGGCCAGTGCAATCGGTTTCTACGGCTTGAACGACTGCGACAGTCCGTTCAAGATAAACGACCCCGTCGGTAGCGGATTCGCGGCACACTTATGCTCTGCCTGGGAAGAGGCCGCGAAGCAATATACAGGGCAAAAAGTCATTGTGAGGCTGGGTATTGTATTAGGCGATGGTGGCTATCTTAAGCAGTTAAAACCCGCATTCAAGTTGGGGCTCGGATTCACCATTGGCGGAGGTCACCAAGGACTTGCTTGGGTAGGCATCGACGATGTCGTACGTTTATTCATGGAAGCCAGCGACACACAGGGCAATTCCACCCTGCTCGCCGTATCACCAACGGCTGGCAGTCAAAGAGATCTGCATCAAGCCTGCGCCGACGCGCTACAATCAAAGCTGCGACTTAACATTCCCGCTGCCATGATGAAATACGCGCTTGGCCAGACCGCAGAAGAGCTGATGATTGGCGGCCAATACTTTGATTCGGATTCAATTCTAAACCAACACCTCAACTTCGGACAAACGAAGCTAGACAGCATTCTTAGCAAATACCTAAACTAACGACAAACACAAAATTAACAGAGACCATTATGAAGCCAATTACCTGCATAGCCCTCCTCTTGTTGTGTAGCCAAGCCATAACGTCCGAAGCCCAGCGAGCCAGTCGCGATCCTGGATTTAACGGACAGATTATGTTTGGAGGCGTTTATCTATCATCCGCCGACAACTTGAGTGTCACCGACGAAGAAACGATCATCGACGATCTCACCAGCACGCCCACCACGGAAAATCGAGCGGTTCCAGGATTGATCGGTGAGGTCAACTATACCTTCGAAGATGGCGACAACCAGCTATTTATCGGGTTAAACCGAGTTAAAGTCATTCGTGGCGACTTCGCACCTGAGTTTGGTTACCGTTACTACTTCGGGCAACGATCTAAAGTCGAAGTCGCTTACCTCCCCGGCGTGACGGGCGGCGACACCTGGTCTGATCCGTTTCTTACCAACGCCGAGCGTACCACGACCGCTCGAGAGACGAGCGGCCTCCGTATTCGAGGAGAGGCCTTATTCAACCTAGTTTCAATTGAGTATGCTCAAGGCGATCGTAGCATCAAACGCGATCGTTCCGGCGACTCACTCAACCTAACGCCAGACCAGCGTAATT
>JABXIR010000294.1 GCA_013372965.1 Gammaproteobacteria bacterium | reverse complement strand
GTGGTCATTTTTTTGACAAGCAAGGTATTGTTTATCATTTAAGCAATTTAGTTGCAAGTTTCTATAGTCTATCCTGCAACTACGCCTTTGAAGCGCTCGCACTCGTCGTGTTAAAGGCTACGCACATTCATGCTTTTTTAGACCCAAGGCTCTAAATCTTGTAAAATCTTCATTTATTTTCCTAACGATGTGCGCAGAGATATGAGCAACCAAGATTTACAAAACGACCATGAACGCGATATCGCGCTCCTCGAACAGCCAGAGGAATTAAGAGAACCACCAAAGTTTAAGGTCATTATGCACAATGACGACTACACCCCAATGGATTTTGTGGTTGAAATACTTATGCGGTATTTCGCAATGGATGAAGCCGCTGCACTGGCTACAATGATGAGAGTACATACCGAAGGATCGGCAGTCGCAGGCGTCTATTCACGTGACGTTGCAGAAACAAAAGCACATTTAGTCAATGAAACTGCGCGAGCTGCTGAACATCCGCTACTATGTAATATAGAAGCGTCAGAATAAGCAGAGGATTTAGGCTATGCTAGGTCGTGATCTCGAATTAACACTTAACAGTGCATTTAAAGAAGCGCGTGGTAAGCGCCACGAATTTATGACGGTAGAGCATCTACTGCTAGCTCTACTCGAAAATACAGCCGCACTTGAGGTCTTAAATGCCTGCGCGGCGCAGTTGCCAAAACTTAAGTCTGAGTTAGATGAGTTTGTAAATTCGACAACGCCGCTCATCCCAGAAACAGACCACGAGCGCGAAACGCAGCCAACCCTCGGATTCCAGCGTGTACTTCAACGCGCGGTTTTCCATGTGCAGTCGTCAGGGCGATCTGAAGTGACTGGAGCCAATGTGCTCGTCGCCATCTTCTCGGAGCAAGAAAGCCAAGCCGTTTATTATCTAAAGCAGCAAGGTATTTCTCGAATTGATGTCGTAAATTACATCACCCATGGAATTACCAAGGTAGCCGATGACGCCGAAATAACCCCGGGCGAGGCGCGCGAAACGCAAGAGGAGCAGGATTCGTCGGCTACGTCGAACGATCCTCTGGAAGCCTATGCGGTTAATTTGAACGAACTAGCGGCAATCGGTAAGATTGATCCGCTAATCGGTCGACACAAGGAGGTTGAGCGCACCGTCCAAGTTTTGGTCCGACGCCGCAAAAACAATCCGTTATTGGTGGGTGAAGCCGGTGTTGGTAAAACGGCCATCGCCGAAGGCCTTGCGCTTCGTATCGAAAACGGCGAAGTTCCCGATGTTCTCGATAACGCCATTGTCTACTCACTCGATTTAGGATCGCTATTAGCGGGCACTAAATATCGCGGTGATTTTGAAAAGCGATTCAAAGCACTACTGGGCGAGTTAAAACGTCGAGACGGCGCAATCCTATTCATCGACGAAATCCACACGATTATCGGTGCTGGAGCGGCCAGCGGCGGTGTCATGGACGCTTCAAACCTTTTAAAACCGCTACTCACCAACGGTGACTTGAAATGCATCGGCTCGACAACGTTCCAAGAATATCGCGGTATTTTTGAGAAAGACCGCGCATTATCTCGACGCTTCCAGAAAATTGATGTTGTCGAGCCAAGTGTTGACGAGACCTATCAAATTCTCCGAGGCCTTAAGGAGCGGTTTGAAGACTTTCACGATATACACTATACCGATGCGGCGCTTCGTTCCGCAGCCGAATTAGCCGAACGTTACATCAACGAGCGTTTTCTTCCCGACAAAGCCATTGATGTGGTCGATGAAGCAGGTGCGTATCAACGAATTCAGCCAGCCGATGAGCGTGCACAGACGATCACGCCCAACGAGATTGAGGCAGTGGTCGCTCGAATGGCTCGAATTCCAGAAAAAAGCGTTTCGAGTTCAGATAAAGAGTTACTCCAAAAACTCGAGGAATCACTTCGTCTCGTGGTGTTCGGACAAGACGAAGCGATTACGACCATATCCGACGCGATCAAACTTTCGCGAGCTGGGCTCGGAAACCCCGACGCACCGATTGGTTCATTCCTATTTGCAGGCCCAACCGGTGTCGGTAAGACCGAAGTCACTAAACAACTCGCTACTGCATTGGGTGTCGAGCTTATCCGATTCGATATGTCAGAGTATCTTGAGGCTCATACGGTATCGCGACTCATCGGTGCGCCACCAGGGTATGTGGGCTACGATCAAGGCGGCCTGTTGACCGAAGCGGTCACAAAGTCGCCCCATAGTGTTGTTCTTCTCGACGAAATCGAGAAGGCCCACCCAGACGTATTCAACCTTCTATTACAAGTGATGGACCACGGTACCTTGACCGACAATAACGGTCGTAAAGCCGACTTCCGTAACGTCGTACTTATTATGACGACGAATGCCGGCGCGGAACTCATGCAACGATCCACTATGGGCTTTACCGCTCAGGATCACACCACCGATGGTATGAACGAGATCCGTCGTGCATTCACTCCGGAATTCCGCAACCGTCTCGATGCGATTGTACAGTTCGCACCACTTGATATGCCTGTCATTAAAACTGTGGTCGACAAGTTCCTCACTCAACTTCAAGCGCAGCTCGATGACAAGCACGTTCAGTTAAACGTTGATGAACAAGCGCGCGAATGGTTGGCGCAAAAGGGCTACGATCCACAGATGGGCGCGCGCCCGATGGCGAGACTCATCCAAAATGTGGTTAAGAAGCCTATGGCCGAGGAGCTACTATTCGGTGAATTGGCAGAGAAGGGTGGTACCATTCATGTCCGCGTTGACGACGACGAGCTAGCGCTCG
>JABXIR010000226.1 GCA_013372965.1 Gammaproteobacteria bacterium | reverse complement strand
TGTTATCTAACCCCTTATATTCCATGAACGCTCGCGTGGTCGTACCCGGCCCGATAAGCCACAGTGCATCGTCGTCGAAACGCTCATCAACCTCAGCCGAAATTTCATCGAGTACGAGATCTTCTACCTCGATCCCGCCAACTTTCGTCGCTTGAACGAACTGTCCCAACTCGGGAACGTGCAGCTCTCCGTAGAATTTTGATTTAACGAGGCCCGTTCGGTAAGCCGCCTCATCAAGATCGCGAACCTCTTGAAGTCTCAAATCAACCAAATCAGCCGAGATCATACTTTTAACGACCTCGGCGGCGGCTGTTGGTGTTACAGCAAAACATCCCGACTGCATTTTCACACCGGACGGAAGCCCGAGTACGGGCGTTAGCTCATCACAACCGTCCACGACGTTACGTGCCGTACCGTCTCCTCCGACAAACACCAGTAGGTCAATGTGTGAACGGCAAATCGTCTTAACCGCATATACGGTATCATCAGCACAACTCGGCTGAGGCGATTCTCCCACAACCTGAGTACTAAACTGGACGGGGACGTATTGCGCCCCCATCTCACCTGCCCAAGTGTGGATTTCAATCACATCAGCACAGCTTTCAAGACCATCGAAAAAGGTCTTAAGCCGGGAAACCACACGTCGAACTACGCCCTCCGCTAGTAATTGATCGCGCTCTTGTGCGTTGTCGCTGCCCTTTAATGCCTCGGCACCACCAATCCCAGCGAATGGGTTAACCACTAGCCCCATTCGTAATTTCGTGCGCGCATGTGCAGATCTATTCATCATATTCTCTGTGAAATTTCTTTGAGCAACTCAACTTGTCCAGTCGAACTGGTTAAATTCGTGCCGCCCAGGGTAATGCTTTCTGAGCTGATCGAAGGCAATGGCATTATCAGCCGGTGACGCCGTTAACGCTTCTCGAAATAATCGATCATCTCTGCGAATATCGTACGCTGCTAGTATTTGATCCTGCCAACGATCGGACCGCGTTGGTCGAGGCAGTAACTCGCCAGCAACCACTGACCAATCTGCAATCGGCTTTTGATTAGCGCGAGCCCATTCATTGAATACCATCCAAGTACCTCGACGCTTCCCTTCGTTGGCGTAGCCTGCAATGTGCGCCGTCGCTATTTTGGCTTGCTCAATCGATTCAACGGCCACACTAGGCTCGTGATCCCACACATCCAGCACCCAGTCGATGTCAGTTCGTGACATCACCGCCTCATTCTTGACCACGGGGCCTCGACCCGCACTGATGATGAGCGTATTTGAGGCGCAACGACCAACGAGCGCGCTATCGATCATTCCTGCCGTCGGATGTGCGCCATCGCGAGTTAACGGTGTGTGGAGACAAATGATTTCGGCCCACTCGAACACCTGTTCGAGGCTGTGTCCTGTGACGACCGGTTCAGCTAGAAACGGATCGACCACGCGAACGTCAGCACTCATCTGCCGAAAACGACGAATGACTCGTGAGCCCACGTTGCCTGCGCCTATAACCGCAACACGCTGCCTCGCAACCGGTCGTTCCAGCACTGCGCACGCGGCTAAGACATAATCGGCCACACTGTCCGCGTTACACCCCGGAGCAGAGCACCAATGAATGCCAAGCTCGCTTAACGCGAGCGTGTCAAGATGATCGGTGCCAATGGTGCAGGTGCCGACAAACTTCACCTTTGACTGTTCAACAAGCTCACGATTGACACGCGTCACCGAGCGTACGACGAGGGCGTCAGCGTCGGCCACTTGCGCTGGTGTCATCGTTCGACCCGGCAATCGGACAATCTCATCAAAATACCGGCCAAACAACGCCTCAATGCCGGGGATATTTTCGTCGGCGACTAACTTCATTGCGGTGATTCCCAGAAACTATCAAGATAGTTTAACGTCATTTTTTGCAACTCGCTCTCTAAGTCGATCTGAGTTTGAGCACTGAGCTCAATCGCGAGTTGACGCGCACGTGGCGGAATATCTCCCGCTCGGAGGCGCTCGAATTCCGAGTATACCGCGCGCTTTAAATCGTCAAGATTGACGGGACCATCTAAATTGTCTGCACTCACCCGAAAGGGCACCCCCAATGAAAGGCTTAGATACCACTCCACCGCCTGAGGTCGAGACTCTACCTTGGCAAACTGTCGTTGCTGCGTTTCGTTACGGCCATCGGGCGCGTACCAGTAGCCGTAGTCTTCTAATTGACGACGCTCGTGCCCCGCTACGCACCAGTGTGCGAGCTCATGCAAAGCCGATGATACGTAATCGCTGCGAAATTGTATCCGCGCCGGAGAATCGTCAGACGCTGGTCGATACAAAGGCTCGTCGAACCCCCCGATCAATTGGGTATTGAGAGACGCTTCAAAGGTACGCTGAAACACCTGTTTAAGAGTCGACAGTTTCACTAACGGTAGATTTTCGATGGACATACGGTAAGTATTTGAATTAGTAAACGATTTTTGACCACTATACTCTAAAGAACACGCAGTAAGGGTCGGAGCATCGCCGTATTATGTACTCTCGAACACACCACCTCAAGTCAGAAAACAATGTTATCGGAATTCATGCGAAGCAGAATGCGAAGCGCTTGCGACCTCGTCGCGCTGTAAAGATGATGCTTGAATGGTCTGGCTTCAATATGGTTTATTCGCGACCCAACGAGGAAACGCTGTTTGGCGTACCGATTATTGGATGGGCGAAAACTATGCTCGGCGATATCGAAGGGATGGTGCCTTGGAGAAATGAGGTAAAACTGTGCCGCGATATCGACTTTGGTCGTGGACGATTTGAAGGCTACATCCAGCCGAACGTTGGAGAACTCAGGCAACGAGCACCAGAAGCGGTTGAAAGTTACCTCATTACGCCCGCCAATCCACTCTCCGTGGTGCCGAATGAAATCCCCGATTTAACAGAAACTTATGCACTTTTCGTCGACGAGCGAGATCAAGTTTGCTTAACGCCCATCGACCAATGGATCTTAACCCCTAACGGAATACTCAGCGCAAGAACCAGAACGTCCACAGCACCTGAAGGACTCATCACCCATGAGGATAGACACTTTTGTTACTACGTAGGGAAGCGTGTCGCTGACAAAATACGAGCCGGAGATGCTAGATCGCTCAATGCGATCGCTCGGATCGCCTTCGCGGAGCGCAATGCTTGAAACGCGAGCTTAGCCACCGACTCGAATGTAATAGATGAAGACGTCACCCAATTCTTCAGATTCTAATAACTCGTGCGGCAGAAAATTACAAAATTTGGGCACATCGCGAGTCGTCGCAGGGTCGGATGCGATTAATTTAATCACGTCGCCAGGCTCAGCCTCACGCACTTTGCCGTGCAACATCATAATCGGCTCGGGGCAGTAAAGACCTTCGGTATCTAAAAGATGTTGGTATTCCATTACTCGTCACTCTCTGTTTGCAGTTGACGCCAATCGTCTAGGGCGCAGATCTGAATGCTCGATAAATAGTTATCAAAGATAACCACCAGCTGGTCTCGTTCCAATTGATGCTTAACCGCCGCAACGCGCTGCTCAACGGGCGTTTCTACCGCACCGTAATCCGTTCCGTCTCTCGTGACGAAGTCTTCGATGACACCCCGAAGCGCTTCGTCGGACAACGACCGCCATGGTACCTCAATGAACTGGGTCATTCGGGCTTTCTAAAACGAAGCGTCATACGGTCGCTCTCGCCGATTGCGATATAGCGCTCTTCTTCTTCCTCGCCGTTGGTCAACGTCGGAGGTAAAGCCCACACACCGCCCTCGTGATCTGCTGTATCGCGTGGATTAGCGTTCACATCAAACGCCTCTACCAACTCAAATCCCGCAGCTTCCGCCACTTGAATAACGTAAGTCTGGTTCATATAGCCAGAACGAATCATCTCATCACGCGTCAACTCAGCATGCGAACGATGCTCGACAACGCCTAAGGTACCGCCAGGCTTTAACACCCTAAAGAAGTCACTGAATACCCTCTGCTCGTTACCACCGCGTAACCAGTTATGAACGTTGCGGAAGGTTAAAACACTATCGAAACTCGCATCTTCCACGCCCATTATTCCGGTGTCTGGGCTGAACGAAACGATACTTACTTGGTCATATACATCCGGAGTATTCGCCAATTTTTCTTCAAAGTGCATTCTGAGGGTCATGTAGTAAGCGACTTCGCTTTCCGTTGGAAAGTGAGCGACGACGAGCTCACCTTGGTCTCTTAGGTACGGAGCGAGAATTTCAGTGTACCAACCGCTTCCGGGCCAAATCTCAAGTACACGATCGGTGGGCTCAATGCCGAACGCCTGAAGTGTTAGCACTGGATTACGGAACTCATCACGCAAAACGTAATGCTCCGTACGGTGCTCGGATGTAACCGCATTTTCCAATCGCTGCATATCTTGCGCGAAAACAAAAGTAGCTGAACTGAGGGCAAACAACATTAATAATTTTGTTAGTTTCATAGCTTCTCTCATTAAACTATTTCAAAAGATCGTTGACCGAATCGATCTTTTGACGATTTGAAATTGTTTTGTCGGTTCGTGTTCCTATTCGGATCGTCGATTGAATTCGGACCACTCCTTCTTCATGGAGAACTTCATGACAACGCTTAATCGCGTTACAGACTTCATCCCACTCTCCTTCGAGGTTAGTACCACACGCATGTAGACTAAACTTTATATCAAAAGTATTTAAGGTGCGCTGAACGGTTGCAATGTATTTAGCAATCGAGGCATCATCAACCATAGGAATTAAGCAAAAATCTGCACTAGCTCTCATAAATTTCTCGTTCCGCAACGTTTGGAGTTAACAATGAACACATCGCTTGTAATTACTTTAATGTGTGATGACCGACCTGGAATCATTCAACAGCTATCTAATATCGTAGCGCACGAGAATGGCGTTTGGGGACACTCACACTTCGCCAACTTAGGCGGAAAGTTTACAGGAATCGTTGAAGTATCAGTACCCGCGGCAAACCGCAGTAAACTAGCCAATGAACTCAACGCGCTAAACCACGATGGCATGAATATTACGATTGAGTCGACTGATACTAAGAGCAGTACGGAAACCCATATCGCTTTTACTCTTACGGCCAATGACCGATCGGGAATCATTCGAGAAATCTCGAAGTCGCTAGCAGATCACAACTTCAGCATCGAATCGATACAGAGCAAAACCGAGAGTGGCAGTATGGCCGGAATACCGTTATTTAAGGCCGAACTCACCGTTACGTCGAGCGAGGGCAAACGTTTAGATGAGCTCCGTTTATCGCTAGAAAATGTATCCGACGACATTTTTGTGGATTTCAGCTAAGAATCTCAAAGATATCGTGACCAGAAAAGCCGCGAGACGCTAAGAACCTTGCGGCTTTTTGTTGTTCGGACTGATCGTCAAAGTGCGTCGTACCGTATTTCTTTTCGAGCACCTGTACGATTTGATCGAACCAATTAACGCTCAGTTCAATCACAATACGATCAAAATAGCTCGAATCAACTCGTCGCTGCGATAAATCATTTCGAATTTTTAGCGGCCCGTGTCCTTTTTGAACACGACTGCGGACGAATGCTTCAGCGAAACGATAATCGCACTGCAAACCATCTTCTTGAAGCGAAGACACCGCGTCATGGATTAATTCAGAGTCGAAGCGACGAGCCAGCTTAGTCGCTAATTCATGACTCGAATGCTCACGCCGAGCAAGCAAATCCATCGCAGCTCGGCGGGCATCGGATAGAGAATAGTCGTTACTGCTCATTTTCCATTTCGGCTACGACAGCTTCTTTTTCGCTTGGAGCGTCGAGTAACTGGGCACGAAGAAGCTTCTCGATTTCTTCACACATCGCCACGTTTTCTTGCAGGAAGCGAATCGCATTTTGCTTGCCTTGACCAATTTTTTCACCTTGGTAGCTGTACCATGCACCCGCTTTATCGATTAGACCTAACTTAACACCGAAATCGATGATTTCCCCGTGACGGTTGATACCCTTACCGTACGTGATTTGAAACTCAGTTTGACGGAATGGTGGTGCCACTTTGTTTTTAACGACTTTCACCCGAGTTTCGTTACCAACAATTTCATCGCCCTCTTTTACCGAGCCGATTCGACGAATATCGAGTCGCACACTCGAGTAAAACTTAAGCGCATTACCGCCCGTAGTCGTTTCGGGTGAACCGAACATGACGCCAATCTTCATTCGGATTTGGTTAATAAAGATCACTAAGCAATTGGTATTTTTGATATTACCCGTCAGCTTACGGAGCGCTTGAGACATCAGACGCGCTTGAAGGCCAACGTGAGAATCACCCATATCGCCTTCGATTTCTGCTTTTGGCGTTAACGCAGCAACCGAGTCGACAACGAGTACGTCGACGGCGCCGGAACGCACCAGCATATCGGTCACTTCAAGGGCTTGTTCACCAGTATCGGGTTGAGACACGATTAGGTCGTCTACATCGACGCCTAGTTTTTCGGCATAGATTGGATCGAGCGCATGCTCTGCATCAACGAACGCACAAGTGCCACCCGCTTTTTGAGCCTCAGCGATTACCTGTAGCGTTAACGTCGTTTTACCAGAGGACTCAGGACCGTAGATCTCGACCACTCGACCGCGGGGTAAACCGCCCACGCCCAAAGCCACATCAAGACCGAGCGAACCGGTTGACACTACAGGAATAGCTTCACGCTCTTTGTCGCCCATACGCATTACCGTGCCTTTACCGAACTGGCGTTCGATTTGAGTTAACGCAGCAGCTAATGCTTTTTCTTTATTTGGATCCATAGTCAGAGCCCTCGCGGATAAATTTATAATGTACTGTATAGTTATCCAGTAGTTTACACATTTCTAAATACGTTGCAATAATCCTTTTAGGGCATATTCAATCGATTGCATCCGCACGGAATGCCGATCGCCATCGAACACTGCAGTTTCAGTTTCAACTCGGCCCTCGAGCGACCAAGCGAAGCACACCGTCCCCACGGGCTTGAGTTCGGACCCTCCATCAGGCCCTGCAATACCGCTAACGGCAATCGAATAATCAGCGTTCGCCTTGATTGCCACCCCAGTGGCCATTTCAGATGCTACTTCCTCTGATACTGCGCCATACTGCGATAGTGAAAACTCACTTACGCCCAGGGTGCGATGCTTCACATCGTTGCTGTAGGTCACTACGGAATGATTGAACCAAGCGGACGACCCAGCGACTGCTGTCAACGCAAACGCGACCCCACCACCAGTACAACTCTCTGCCGTGGTTACGGTCGCATCAGACTGCTGCATACGTGATCCTAGTTGCTCACTTAGTTCGAAGATTTCATGCCACTCAGTCATCGCAAAATGCCCTTAAACGTGATTAAATTATTGGTTCGGAATTTCTAATAAAGATACCACAAGCATGACTCAAGCGGCAGTAACGCACACCCCCATGATGGCTCAGTACCTCAAGATCAAGGCCGACCATCCAAACGAACTGGTTTTTTACCGAATGGGCGATTTTTACGAGGTGTTTTTCGACGATGCCAAGCTCGCCGCGAAGTTGCTTGATGTCACTTTAACAGCTCGCGGAAAATCAGGAGGCGACCCCATTCCGATGGCGGGCGTTCCTCACCACGCTGCCGAGTCATATTTAGCGCGACTCGTTAAGGCGGGTGTCTCAGTAGCGATCTGTGAACAAGTCGGCGACCCAGCAACAAGCAAAGGTCCGGTAGAGCGCAAAGTTGTTCGAGTAGTAACCCCCGGCACCGTCTATGACGAGGCGCTACTCGACGCGCAGCAGTCCAGCTTGCTCGGTTCGATTATCTCCGACGGCGGCCGTTTTGGGGTGGCGACGCTTGATATGGCCTCTGGTCGATTCGCAGTCAGCGAAGGTGAAGGAGACGTCGAGAAAGCGGCCGTACTCCATCGGCTTAACCCGGCAGAGCTTCTGGTCGATGAACTTGGTGTCGAAGCGACGCAATTCAGTGAGCGTCGGGGCATTCGTCCACAGCCCAGCTGGAACTTCGACCTAGATTCGTCAACCGACACACTTACCCGACATTTCGGCACGAAAGACCTCAGCGGCTTCGGGCTCGAAGATAAGTCGCTCGCGATTCGCGCGGCCGGTTGCTTATTGCAGTACGCAAAAGATACGCAGCGTGGAGACCTGCCCCACGTTCGTGCCATGGTCGTCGAATCCAACGATGACTATGTGCAGCTTGATGCGTCAACCATCAAGAATCTCGAGCTCACCACGAATCTCCAAGGGGCTCGTGAAAACACGCTGTTAAGCATTATGGATACCTGCGAAACCGCAATGGGAAGTCGACTACTTGCGCGCTGGCTAGTACAGCCTCTTCGAAAAACCGATGCGATACATTCGCGGCAAGGGCTCGTTGTAAGCCTCCTCAACAACTACCTTTTCGAAGAGGTCCGACGATCTCTAAGCGAGATTTGTGACCTTGAACGCATTGTTTCTCGTATCGCACTCAAGTCCGCACGACCACGAGACTTAACTCGTTTACGCCAATCCCTCGCTGAGTTACCCTCGTTACAAAGCAAGCTCACTGACCGCGTGTTTGACGAGCTAAAAACGCGTATCTCGGAACACCCAGACTGGGTCGAGCGCCTCTCGCGTGCGATTGTCGATAACCCCCCGGTCGTTATACGTGAGGGCGGCGTCATTGCTGAGGGTTATGACGCCGAACTTGATGAACTCCGCGCTTTAAGTAGCAACGCGGGTGACTACCTACTGCAACTGGAGCAACGTGAACGCGTGCGCACCGGCGTTAGTAGCTTAAAAGTCGGTTACAACCGAGTTCACGGCTACTTCATAGAAATCAGTAAGAGCCATCAGATTGACCCACCTGCTGAGTACATTCGTCGACAAACACTAAAAAACGCCGAGCGTTTTATCACACCAGAACTGAAAGAATTCGAAGATAAAGCGCTGTCTGCAAAATCGAGAGCTCTAACTCGAGAAAAGGCCCTTTACGAAGCACTTATCGACGAACTGTGCGCGGACGTAAACGCTCTCAGAATTACGTCCGAAGCATTATGTGAACTCGACGTTTTGGCTTCGTTCGCCGAGCGTGCCGATGCCCTGAGCTTTTGTCGCCCGGAAATATCAGAGCAGCGAGGCATACAAATACGCGGCGGGCGACACCCCGTCGTCGAAAGCGTCTCCGACCATCCTTTCGTGGCTAACGATACAGAACTTCATCCAGACCAAGCGCTGAATATTTTAACAGGGCCTAACATGGGTGGTAAGTCGACGTTTATGCGCCAAACCGCGCTTATTACTCTATTGGCTCACACGGGTGCTTTCGTACCCGCCGACTCAGCCAAAATTGGCATCGTTGACCGAATTTATACACGTATCGGATCCTCTGATGACCTCGCGGGAGGGCGCTCAACATTCATGGTTGAGATGACCGAAACGGCCAACATCCTCAACAACGCGACGGCATCTACGCTCGTTTTAATGGACGAAATCGGCCGCGGCACCTCTACCTACGATGGCTTATCCCTCGCCTGGGCATGTGCAATGGAGCTTGCCCGACTGGAATCACTGACGCTGTTTGCAACCCATTACTTTGAAGTGACGGAGCTTGCTCATCGATTAAATCATGTTAAAAACCTTCACCTAGACGCGACGGAGCATGAGGGAAAAATCGTGTTCCTACATCGTGTTCTTGAAGGGCCTGCGAGCAAATCCTTTGGCATACACGTCGCAAAACTCGCAGGGATACCTGAGAACGTGTTGCGCGAAGCCGAAGATAAGTTGAAGCTTCTCGAGGGAAGCGGCGTACCAAAGACTCAGCAACTCGAAACGACAGAGCCAGTTCAGCAGAGCCTGAGTGCGTTTCAAGGCGAGCTATTCTCATCTGAATCGAGCGCAGCAGAAGAAAAGTTAGCCGCGTTGAATCCCGATGAAATGAGCCCCAGAGAGGCACTCGACATGCTGTACCAGCTAAAAACGCTCTTATAACCTTCGACACTGTGACCAAGTCTAAAAATTACATCGCAATTCAGGTAAAAATTGCTAAAATGAGCCCCATATTTATCGAACTAAGCTAGGAGCGTTTCATCGATGACTTTTATCGTTGGAGAAAACTGCATTAACTGTAAGCACACTGACTGCGTCGAAGTGTGTCCAGTTGACTGTTTTTATGAAGGCCCAAACTTCCTTGTGATTCATCCAGACGAGTGCATCGACTGCGCGCTCTGTGAGCCTGAGTGTCCAATCGGAGCGATCTACTCCGAAGACGAAGTGCCCGATGGCGAAGAAGCATTTATCGAACTTAATGCCGAGCTGGCTGAAGTCTGGCCTAACATCACCGAGATGAAAGACGCGATGCCAGACGCTGAGAAGTGGGATGGTGTTCCAGGAAAAATCGAACACCTCGAACGATAAAACACTGATCGTTTCTAATCTAAATAAAGCCGACTCTTCGAAGTCGGTTTTTTATTCACCACCTAAACGGGCGCTACTCTGTCGCGCACAACTAAGCGACATAAAAAAGCCCCCTGAGCTGAGGGGGCAAGAGAGTGTCGTTTAAGGGAGACATGAATTTCCAACGATGGCACTAGCCCATCGCACCAAAGATTGCGTTGGCCGATAGCCCCTGAGCTTCCATCTTATCGCGAAGACGACGAAGCGCTTCGACCTGAATTTGACGGACTCGCTCGCGGGTCAAACCAATTTCTCGCCCCACGTCTTCGAGCGTCATCATTTCGTGGCCACGCAAGCCAAAGCGGCGAGATAACACTTCTCTTTGCTTCTCTGAAAGCTCATCGAGCCAACGAGAAATGCTTTGGTTAAGGTCTTCTGTTTGCAGATCGCGCTCTGGGGTTGAGCCATTCTGATCTGAGATTGTATCTAAGACCGACTTATCACTGTCAGGTCCGAGAGGGGTATCAATCGACGTCACACGCTCGTTCAAACCGAGCATCTTCTTGACGTCTTTCACCGGACGATCCATAAGCTCCGCGATCTCCTCGGCCGTTGGCTCATGGTCAAGCTTTTGCGCAAGCTCTCGGGCTGCGCGAAGGTATACATTTAATTCTTTGACAACGTGAATTGGCAGGCGAATGGTGCGCGTTTGGTTCATGACTGCACGCTCAATCGTCTGACGAATCCACCAGGTGGCATAAGTCGAGAACCGGAAACCGCGTTCGGGGTCGAATTTTTCGACCGCTCGAATAAGGCCAAGGTTTCCCTCTTCGATTAAATCAAGCAGGCTCAAGCCTCGATTGATGTAGCGACGAGCGATCTTCACAACAAGTCGTAAATTACTTTCGATCATACGCTGGCGCCCGGCCTCCTCGCCATTCTGGGCCATGCGAGCATAATGAATCTCCTCTTCGGCACTAAGAAGCGGAGAAAAGCCGATCTCATTGAGGTAAAGCTGAGTTGCGTCTAGGGGAGCGTCTGATACAGAATCCTGCGATCGAGCGTGCTTTCGGGCCGCTACGATCTTCTGAGCATCCGACATTTCCTCGAGAGGGATCGCGTCGAAGGCTGCTTCGTAAGCGGTGTATTCTTCGATTGCTTGCGTTGATGTTTTTGTCATTGGTCTAGCTCCTGTCGCCGTGCTTGAGCACCTGGCATTAATGCCAGTACGAGACCCTCCGGAGAAAACAGAAGCTTCATGCTTCACAGTCGAACGCTAAAACTAGCTTGAGGGTAACAATTCTAATGGATCAATCGGAACACCACGCTGCCGGATTTCGAAATGGAGTTTCACTCGGTCGGTACCTGAGCTTCCCATCTCGGCAATCTTCTCGCCTCGACTGACCGTTACACCTTCCGCTACCACGAGTTTATTATTGTGTGCATACGCTGAGAGAAAACCGTTGCCGTGATCAATAATTATAAGTCTTCCTAATCCGGCGATGGCACTTCCTGCATAAACAACTCGTCCATCAGAAGCTGCCATTACAGAGTCTCCCAATTCACCTGCCAAATCAACACCCTGCCGGCGGCGATTATTTGCCGAAAATCTCGATAAGATCCTCGGGGCAGCAGGCCACACCCAAACCGAGTTATTAAAATTTGAATCACTGGTATGTTGAGAGCTTTTATCACCAGTCGGTGTTTCAAGAGGCACTGCTTCAGCATTGTTTGAAGGCCGACTTGCGGCAGATGAATGAGATGACCTGGATGAGTTGTTTGACGCTGGGGCTGGAGTAATCGCCGCTGCAAGCGTTTGCTGGCGCGATGGTAGTTGGATCAATTGCCCAACTCGCAATGAAGATGAGTCAGAAAAATTATTTGCCTGAGCAATCAAGTCAACGGTCGTACCGAAACGCCAAGCGAGCGCGAAGAGTGTTTCACCCGACTCGACCCGATGAGTAGTGATCTCGTCTATTGGTGGCTGCGACAAGGCCTCCACCGGAGGAGCATAGTTGGAGGACGTACAAGCGGCTAAGACTAGTCCAAAAATAACTAAACAATTTTTAACTAGATGCGTGTACAGTTTTTTCATTGTAAAGCCAATTTATTTGCGTGACCTGCATCACAGAAAAATAATAACAAAAAGCGATGAAAATATTTTTTTATATTCGAAAATGTTCTATATGTTTTTTTCTTTTCCGAAAAGCTCTAACACAAGAACCAATAGGACCCCTATTCCCATCGCAGCCAAACACACGATCCACATCGATTCAGAACCCGTTGCCGCTTCCCAAGTTACCGGAAGAACGCGATCTTGTGCTAGAGCCACCACAGAGCCATCAGGCTTGATAGTCGACTGAGTAACGACTTTCCAAGGCCACAAGGTGTTTAAGCTACCTAGTAAAAAACCCGTTAATACCGAAAGTGTTTCAACTTCATACTTAGCAAACATCCAAGACACGACTTTGACAAACGTCAGCAAGCCGAAGATCGCTCCCGAAGCAAAGTAAGCGATGACCTCGTAGTCGCCATAACCTATTGCCTCAAGCACTACCGGATAAACGCCAACGAGCAATAAGATAAAGCTACCTGAAATACCCGGCAGTATCGTGGCACAGATCGATATGCTAGCAGCCACGAAAATAAACCAGTGCGCCGTCGGAGCGGACACTGGCTTAGCGATCGAGATTGCGTAGGCGAAAGTCGCACCAATAAGAAACAGAATAATACGATTGATCGTGAACGATGGAATCTGACGCGCCATATGATAGACACTGGCCGCGACTAAGCCGAAGAAAAACGACCAAACGATCAGAGGATACTCGTCTAATGCCGAGGTAAGTAATCGCGCGAATAGCACTAGCGCGCAAATGATACCGGCTAAAAGTGATACTAAAAATGCACCATCTACATGACGCCACGCCGCAACTACCCCGCCCTTTCTAAAGACACGTAGCAACTCAAGATTGAAGCTCGCAATAGCTGCTAACAATCGAGCGTAGATTCCAGTAATAAAGGCAATAGTTCCACCGGATACGCCAGGGACAACATCGGCCGCGCCCATCGCGAGACCTCTGAGAAAAATTCCGATCGGTCCGATTTTATCGGGATTAGGCATGAACTAAGCCTCCACTAACAAGGGGTACAAAAAACACAGATTCACACACAATACGATCGAAGACCTCTTCATCTGCTCGTCTTGAAAATAGATTTAAACGTTGCTCTTGTGCACCAACGGGAATCACTAGAACTCCGCTCGGTGCCAGCTGATCAAGTAAGCTCTGAGGAACCTGTTCAGGAGCCGCTGTCGATATGATGGCATCGTAAGGCGCTTTACTTTCGAGGCCGAACTCACCATCGCTGTGAAAATAGCTGATGTTATTAAGATTCATTAACGCATGGCGTTCTCGAGCCTTTTTCTGAAGAGGCTGAATACGCTCGATTGAAATGACTTCGTGAACGAGGGGTGACAGAATCGCCGTTTGATAGCCAGACCCTGTGCCGATTTCTAATACGCGGCGACGTGGCCCCAAACTCAGCAGCAGTTCTGTCATACGAGCAACAACCCAAGGCTGAGAAAGCGTTTGGCCATAACCAATCGGCAAGCTGACATCATCGTAGGCGCGGTGGGCCATTGCCTCATCTAAAAAAATATGGCGCGGGGTTTCGGCCATAACGTCAAGTACGCGCTTGTCGGAAATGCCCTCTGCGCGCAATCTGTCGATCATTCGCAAGCGAGTGCGCCGCGACATCATCCCCAATCCTTGAAGCGAGCTCATACTACTCTCGTTCTTCCTTTAAGTTTGTTATTTCTCTTAATACGGTGGTGGCATAGCCACCCGCAGGCAGTGTGAAACTCAAGTCTACTACGTCCGCTTCACGTTGGTAACTCAATTCTTCAGGCTGAAGTCGTGCTGCCCGCTTATCTTGTTTTAACCCCGTAAACTCGAGCGCATCTGCTAGATCTTTCCATGGGTTCAGTGCGTCAATGGCCCACTGGGACGCGCGACCTCGACCCCACATTTCTAACTCCGCGTCTCGCCAATGACCTTCATGAATCGCTTGGCTGACTAGGTGATTAAAAAGATAACTGCGAGCAGCCGACAAGTAGATGTCATTGCCACGCTTATTGAGCTTCCGTTTTTGAGCTAGTTGCCACGCGCGCGCGACATTTTGCTGATCTCTCCCAAAGCGTTGCATGCCAAAATAATTCGGTACGCCCTGCACTTGGACTCGCTGACACGCATCGACAATTTCCTCGGCTAAAGAGCAATGACGTAGACGTATTTGAAAGCGATTGCCCAACAACATACCTCGACGGAGTTTCTTTACATGGCGTTTCGCTTCTAAAAGTTCACCTGAAAAAACAAGTCGTTCAGGACTAAGCTGTTGCTTTGGGTCGTAGATCGAAAACCATTGTGTGGTCACGGCGTGGCGATCCTTGCGCCCGGCAACGCCGACATCATTCGGAGCAACCTCAGCGCTCAGTGCCAACTGGTCGGCAATCCAATGGGTATTTTCTCCGCGCTTGCGTACCTTTAGCCACAAGTGCTCACCCTCACCTGATGGGGTTTCAAGTGGGACTTCATCGACAATGAAGTCCTCTGGCAGAGACTTAAAGATCGCCGTTCCCTCAGGCTGCTTTACAAACGCCCATCTGAAATCGAAGTTCATGAACGCTTCTCAAGTAACACGACCGCATGAACCGACACGCCCTCTTCACGACCTTCAAAGCCCAACCTCTCAGTTGTGGTCGCTTTAACATTCACTTGATCGACGTGTGAACCGAGTAGCTTCGCTATCTTGTTCCTCATCGCATCCACGTGCGGGCCGATTTTCGGCCTTTGCGCAACGATCGTGACGTCTGCATTGACGAGGGTCCAGCCTTTTACTTGCTGTGGTTCCCATACAGCGCTTAGCAATTCAGCCGAATCAGCTCCGGCCCATTGCGCCTCTGTGTCAGGGAAGTGTTTCCCAATATCGCCCAGTGCCAACGCCCCAAGTATCGCATCAGTAATTGCATGAAGTGCCACATCACCATCGGAGTGTGCAGCAAAAGTTTTCGTATGAGGAATAGCGATACCGCCTAACATAATCTCGTTGCCATCGATAAATCGATGAACATCGTAACCGTGACCAATACGAAGCATTATAATAAGCCTTGTTTTTTAGCAATTAGTTGCCCGATCATCCAGTCATGGCTATCAGTCAACTTGATGTTAGATTTGTTTGCCGAGCATAGTAACGGGTCTTCTCCCTGAAGCTCAAGCGCACTCGCCTCGTCGGTTACCGTTAATGACTGTGATTGTGCTTGCTGTAATGCCAATCTCAATTGAACAACCGGTGCCATTTGCGGGGTTTGCGCGAACCAAATTGTATTTCTATCGAGCGTCTTAACGTTCGTATCACTCGACTGTTTAATCGTATCCGTCGCTGGAATTGCCAGAAGGCCGGGGCAGTTCTTCGTTAAACATGAGGCTATTAAGCGCTCGATGTCACTCGAATCGACAAACGGTCGAGCGGCGTCATGAACTAAAACCCAACTATCCTCTGGAAGATGCTCCAATCCCAACCGAACGGTATCCGCGCGTTCGCTTCCCCCGGAATAGAACTGAACTCGTGAATCAACCGAAAGCGACGGATAGAAGGCATCGTCGGGTGACACACCCACGAAGATTTTGGAAATAGCTGAAACCTTGAGAAGTTTATCGATGGAATGTTCGAGAACGGTTTTCTTGCCGATTACTGCGTACTGTTTGGGTGTTTCAAACCCCATCCGAGAGCCAACACCGGCTGCGGGAATAATCGCAAAGAGTTTAGGGTTCAACGTGATCGCCAATAATCAAGATGAGCGTTTCTCCCGGAAGAATCATTCCGAGCTCGCTTCGTGCAAATGCTTCGAGAGGTTGTCCACCCGCGCGAATCGCTGTCACCTCTGAGGCAAGTACATAGTTATGAGAAGCAAGCGCCTCGGTCTCTTCCGAGAGCGCTTGGATTTGAGATTCGATCGCAGATCGATCTCGAAGACTGCCATCGCCTAACCAAATGCGATATTGCAACATCAGCAATATCGCAACAAGGGAACCAACGAGCAGTCGGTACAGCATTAGGACTTAAACTCTGCTCTACCGCGATACGGTGCTGTTTCAGAGCCAAGCTCCGCTTCGATACGGAGTAGACGGTTGTACTTAGCAACGCGATCCGAACGACAGAGCGAACCTGTTTTAATCTGACCTGCACATGTTGCAACCGCTAAGTCTGCGATGGTCGTATCTTCAGTCTCGCCGGAGCGATGTGAAATAACGGCGGTGAAACCCGCTTCTTGCGCCATCCGAATGGCCGCTAGCGTTTCAGTCAACGAGCCAATTTGGTTGAACTTAATTAGGATTGAGTTACCAATACCTTCAGCGATACCGCGTGCCAAGATCTTCGTGTTAGTCACAAACAAGTCGTCACCAACCAACTGAGTGCGATGACCGAGTTTCGTCGTTAGATCGGCCCAACCTTCCCAGTCACTTTCATCCATGCCGTCTTCGATCGACAAGATCGGATATTTATCGACCCAAGCCGCAAGGAAGTCCGAGAATTCAGGTGCAGAGTACGACTTACCCTCACCTGCTAGAACGTACTGCCCATCTTTGTAGAATTCAGAAGATGCACAGTCGAGCGCGATGGTTACATCGGTTCCAAGTTCGTAGCCAGCCGCAGCAACTGCTTCGGCCACTGCCTCAAGCGCCGCTTCATTGCTGGGTAAATTCGGTGCGAAACCGCCTTCATCACCAACCGCAGTATTCAGACCTTTCGCCGAAAGTACCTTTTTCAATGCGTG
>JABXIR010000297.1 GCA_013372965.1 Gammaproteobacteria bacterium | reverse complement strand
CCAGGTTTCGAGGGTGGTCAGATGCCTTTGCAGAAGCGTTTACCGAAATTCGGTTTCACTTCTCGCGTTGGTATGACGACTGCTGAGGTCCGTACCTCTGAGCTAGCAGCTGTTGCTGGTGATATTGTTACTCTAGAAGCATTGAAAGATGCGGGCATTGTGAGTAAGAATATCCTCCGTGCTAAAGTTTTCCTTTCAGGCGATGTTGCTCGTGCAGTAACAGTTCAAGGCCTCAAGGTAACTGCCGGCGCGAAAGCAGCAATTGAAGCCGCAGGCGGCAAGGTAGAGGATTAATGACTACACCCAGTGCAATGATGACGGGTAGTCAAAAAGGTTTAGGCGAGCTTAAGTCTCGCCTTACCTTTTTGTTATTAGCGATCATCGTATATCGTATCGGTACACACATCCCAATTCCGGGAATCGATCCACTCGCGGTGGCGGACATGTTCCGTCAGAACGAAGGCACGATTCTTGGTTTGTTTAACATGTTCTCTGGTGGTGCACTAGAGCGTATGAGTATCCTTGCGCTGGGCGTCATGCCGTACATTTCTGCGTCGATTATTACGCAGTTACTAACGTCGGTTGTACCGTCGTTGGAAGCACTCAAAAAAGAGGGCGAGGCAGGGCGTCGCAAGATAAGTCAGTACACCCGTTGGGGAACTCTCGTATTGGCGACCGTTCAGGGCGCTGGTATGGTGGCGGGCTTATCTGGACAAGGATTGTTCTATTCGGCTGGATTTACAGTAGGCTTTGTCGCTGTAATTTCATTGGTCGGTGGAGCGATGTTCATGATGTGGCTCGGCGAACAAATCACTGAGCGTGGTATCGGCAACGGTATCTCAATGCTTATTTTTGCTGGCATTGTCGCGGGTTTACCTTCGGCACTTGGTCAAGCATTTGAGTCAGCTCGCCAAGGCGACTTGAGCTTCCTATTATTGGTGCTCATCGCAGTGGTAGCGGTTGCAGTGATTTGGGGCGTTGTAAGAATGGAGCGTGCACAGCGTCGTGTTCCTATTCATTACGCGCGTCGTCAGCAAGGTCGTAAGATGATGCAACCTCAGGCAAGCTACTTGCCGCTTAAGATCAATATGGCGGGTGTAATCCCGGCGATCTTTGCGAGTAGTATCTTGTTATTCCCTGCGTCTATTGCGCAGTGGGTAGGTCAAGCTCAGGAATCTGAATGGATTCAAGATCTTGCACTTATGTTGAGCCCAGGACAGCCACTCAACGTTGTGATATTCACGGCGATGATTGTGTTTTTCTGTTACTTCTACACGGCGATTACCTTTAACCCGAAAGAAGTGGCCGACAACTTGAAGCGTTCTGGCGGTAGTATCCCGGGCATTCGTCCTGGTGATAAAACGGCTGAGTACTTCGATGGGGTCGTCTCTCGTTTGACGTTAGTAGGTGCGATTTATATCAGTGCAGTGTGTCTATTGCCTCAGTTCTTGGTAATGTTTGCGAACATTCCATTCTACTTAGGTGGTACTTCATTGCTGATTGTCGTAGTTGTAGCAATGGATTTCATGGCTCAGATTCAGCAACACATTATGTCATCTCAGTATGACGGGTTGATGAAGAAAGCCAACTTGAAAAACTACGGAAACAGTGCGCGATAAGCGCGCCCGTAATTGAGGAGCCGACCATGAAAGTTCGTGCGTCAGTTAAAAAGATTTGCAGAAACTGCAAAGTAATTCGCCGCAAGGGCACAGTTCGCGTTATTTGTAGCGCTGAACCGCGTCACAAGCAGCGTCAAGGCTAATGAAAAAAACGCCTTCGAAGAGAATTATTTGATTCAGCTGGATGTCTGCGCTAATATTGCGCACCTTTTAAGGCATCCGGCGATCTTCGATCGTCATTTTTCATTGTGCATATAAGCTAAATTGTTGGAGTTATATATCCATGGCTCGTATTGCTGGAGTAAACATTCCAGATAACAAGCATGCTGTAATTTCTTTGACTTACATCTTCGGCATTGGCCGTACTAAGTCACAGCAAATTTGTGCTGCTACTGGAATCGCAGAAGACGCTAAAATCAGCAGTCTTTCTGAAGAGCAGATTGATGCTCTACGTACTGAAGTGGCTAAGAACACTGTAGAAGGTGATCTTCGTCGTGAAGTATCTATGAACATCAAACGTTTGATGGATTTAGGTTGTTACCGTGGTCTTCGTCACCGTCGCAGCTTGCCACTTCGTGGTCAGCGCACTAAGACGAATGCTCGTACGCGTAAAGGCCCACGCAAGCCAATCAAACGTTAATTAAATTCACGCGTCGTGGGAACTGAGACGTTCTCACTTAGTCCTTGGAGGAAGGAACTATGGCTAAGCCAGGTGCGAAGCAAACTCGCAAAAAGGTCAAAAAGACCGTTGTTGATGGGATCGCGCATATTCACGCGTCTTTCAACAATACCATTATTACGATCACGGATCGTCAGGGCAATGCGCTCTCTTGGGCTACCGCAGGTGGTTCAGGTTTCCGTGGTTCACGTAAAAGTACTCCGTTCGCAGCTCAGGTTGCAGCAGAGCGCGCTGGTAACGCAGCAAAAGACTACGGTCTTAAGAACCTAGACGTAGAAGTTAAGGGCCCAGGCCCAGGTCGTGAATCAGCAGTTCGCGCACTTAACAACTGCGGTTACAAAATCACTAACATTTCTGACGTGACGCCGATTCCACACAATGGTTGTCGTCCACCGAAGAAACGTCGCGTATAAGAGGAGAGCGAAACAATGGCACGTTATATTGGCCCAACATGTAAGCTTGCCCGTCGCGAGGGTACAGATTTATTCCTTAAGAGTGGCGTACGTCCTCTTGAGTCAAAGTGTAAGTTAGATACGGCGCCTGGTGTTCACGGTGCACGTCGTGGTCGTCTTTCAGACTACGGTGTTCAGCTGCGTGAAAAGCAGAAGGTCCGTCGTATGTATGGCCTACTCGAGAAGCAATTCCGTTCATACTACAAAGAAGCAGCGCGTCGCAAGGGTAATACCGGCGAAAACCTGCTACAGTTGTTGGAATGCCGACTAGACAACGTTGTGTACCGTATGGGTTACGGTTCAACACGTGCTGAATCTCGTCAGCTAGTTTCTCACAAGGCGATCACTGTTAACGGTCGTTCAGTAAACATCCCGTCATTCCAAGTTAAGGAAGGCGACGTAGTTTCTGTACGTGAGAAGTCTAAGAAGCAGTTGCGTATTGCTCAAGCTCTTGAGCTTGCTGCTAACCGCAGTGCTATCGAATGGGTCGAAGTAGACGCTAAGAAGATGGATGGTACGTTTAAGCGCGTTCCTGCTCGTGTTGATTTGTCAGCTGACATCAACGAAGCACTCATCATCGAGCTTTACTCGAAATAAAAAATAACTTAGCCAACAGGTGTGCAAATGCAGAGTGTATTGAATGAGTTTCTTACACCACGTCATATCGACGTACAAGAGTACAGTCCAACTCACGCAAAAGTGACTTTAGAGCCTCTTGAGCGTGGTTTCGGCCATACTCTGGGTAATGCTCTTCGTCGCATCTTGCTATCGTCTATGCCAGGTTGTGCGATTGTAGAAGCCGAAATTGACGGCGTACTACATGAGTACTCTTCGGTTGAAGGCGTGCAAGAAGATGTCATTGAGATTCTATTGAACCTCAAAGGTGTCGCAATCGTCATGGAAGGTAAGGATCGTGCAGAAGTTACTATCAGCAAGAAAGGCGCTGGTGTGGTAACTGCAGCTGACATCCAAACTGATGGCGATATGGAAATTAAAAATCCAGACCACGTTATTGCACACCTGAATGACAAGGGTGAGCTTAACATGCGTCTTGTAGTTGCTCGCGGTCGCGGATACGTTCCAGCGTCAGCTAGCAAGTCTTCAGAAGACGAAACTCGCTCTATCGGTCGTTTACAGTTGGATGCATCGTACAGCCCAGTGTTGCGCGTTGCTTATAGTGTTGAAAGCGCTCGTGTTGAACAGCGTACCGACCTAGACAAGCTTGTTCTTGATCTAGAAACGGATTCAACGCTTGATCCGGAAGAGGCTATTCGTCGCGCAGCTACGATTTTACAGCATCAGTTGGCAGTATTTGTCGACCTTGAGAGTGAAATCGAGCAAGCGGAAGAAGAAAAAGAAGAAGAGATCGATCCGATCCTCCTTCGCCCAGTAGACGATCTAGAACTAACAGTTCGTTCAGCGAACTGCTTGAAGGCTGAGAACATCTACTACATTGGTGATTTGATCCAGCGCACTGAAGTTGAGCTGCTGAAAACACCTAACCTTGGTAAGAAGTCATTGACTGAAATCAAGGATATTCTCGCTTCACGTGGCTTAGCTCTAGGTATGAAACTTGAGAACTGGCCACCTGCAAGCATTAAAGTTGAAGATCGCTTAGGTCTTTAAACGATACTGTGTAGTCGAAGGGCTTAGGCCCTTCGCTTACCTGGGGCAATGCTGAGATAGCAACTTGTTGGTAAGGAATTGAATTATGCGTCACCGTCATTCAGGTCGTAAATTGAACCGTACTGGTTCACACCGTCGTGCAATGTTTCGTAACATGTCGGCGTCACTCATCGAGCATGAGTTAATTAAAACTACGTTGCCAAAAGCGAAGGAACTTCGCGGCGTCATCGAGCCATTGATCACTTTGGCTAAAGTTGACTCGGTAGCTAATCGTCGTTTGGCGTTCTCACGCCTTCGTAGCGACGAAGCGGTTGGCAAGCTTTTCAATGAGCTTGGCAAACGTTACAGCGACCGTCCAGGTGGTTACGTTCGTGTGCTTAAGTGCGGTTTCCGCGCTGGCGACAACGCACCTATGGCGTACGTTGAGTTGGTTGATCGTCCGGTAGCTGAAGAAGCTGACGACGAGTAAGCAACACGCAAGATAAAAAGGGCCGATCATTTGATCGGCCTTTTTTTT
>JABXIR010000180.1 GCA_013372965.1 Gammaproteobacteria bacterium | reverse complement strand
TATCCGTATGGATACCCCTTTTCTTTTGTGCGCGATTTTTGAGGGCCGCGCGTCGTTAGGTTTGCGCTCGGCATCGGTCATGTACCACACGTACACTCCCTCGCCTCGTTTAAACCTGCCTTGCGCGCCCGCGCAAAATCATCACACTCATCATCTGAGTAACTGATAGCGAACCCATGTGGAGTAGGGTGAACCAAGCGCTTGCGAAGCATCGCTTCGCGCGCAGGTGAACGCGAGCGCTTTATCAGCGAGCTGGATAGATCTAGAAGTCAGTACTGTTGGTCATTTGGAAATTTAATCACCGATTAAATTTCGGAAGACTATCGAACGCGAGCGCCTTATCAGCGAGCTGGAGAGATCTAGAAGCCGGTACGCTATTCTTACTTCTATCGAGTTTAGCCAGGGTTAATCGTTGGCTAGGCATAAAAGTGCTTAACCATTATCCCTTTCAACATCAAAGCGTTACAATCTCTTTCAATAAAATGTCAAATGGACTCTGCTACGTGTCGCTTAAATCTAAACTTCTTCTTATTACGTGTGGTTCACTACTTTCGTCGGTTGCGCAACTTACCAATGCAAATGTAAACAGTAAGGGCTTAGACCCAGAGGATCGTTCCGGCGCATGGTCGTTAGGAGCTGGCTATGCATGGCAGGATAGCCCCTATGCAGGGGAGAACTGGCGCACAGACTTCATGCCTCAATTTATATATTCAGGTGAAGATTTTTACTTCGACACGACTCAGCTTGGGTGGCACGTTCTCGATAACGACGATTGGCAGGTAGATGGTTTTGTGAGTTATTACCTTAATGGATACAACGATCACTCGTTTTACTCGTCCACTGGCGAAGTTCGTGATGAAGATGATCCTCTTAAGGGTATGGATCGCAGCAGTTCTTTTGAAGCGGGCGGGCGCGTTATCTACAAAACAGATTTGGGCCGATGGAGTTTATCAGCATCACATGACATTAATGGTACTCATAACGGTGCGCGAGCGGAGGCCGAGTGGAGTAAGACTTTTCGCTGGGATTTGCTGCAGCTAGAGCCTTGGGTTAAGTTTAATTCGTACTCGCGTGAAACGGCGAATTATTACTTCGGTGTACGAGATTCCGAGGCACTGCCAACGCGTCCTGAATACGCCTTAGATGCCACCCACAGTTACGGCGCGGGCGTAGCGATACGTTACACGGTTTTCGAACAGCATCATCTTTCCCTAAGTGCGGGCTACACGGTCTTTAGTGATGAGATACTCGAAAGTCCAATCGTAACTGAGCGCGGTGTTACATCGGTCGCATTTAACTACCGTTATCAACTAGACGACAGTCGTGAGCGCTATCAACGTAGTCACAACAGTTCGGAGCCTTATAACTTCTTCACGAATAACCCAAATCCTTGGTCGTATCGCATAGCATATGGTTGTACGTCTGACACCTCGCTTAATAAGATTCTCCGTTTGCAAATTAACTGCGATGGCGATGATACGCGCTTGGCTAGTCTATTCGTTAGTCGTCGGGTGACCGAAACTTTGCTAACTCTACCGATTGAGGGCTGGGTTACAACAGGTGTAGCGCGTCGGTTCGAGAGTGATTATCACCCAAACTTCTGGGAAGGAGTTTTTGCGTTTAAGGCAATTTTCCGACAATTCCCTTGGTCTGATACAGTAGAGACACGTTTCGGCGTAGCCGAGGGAATTTCGTATGCTCAGCGCGTACCTAACATTGAAACTGAGCGCGCGGTGGAGCGAGATCGACGCACGAGCAAGTTTCTAAATTATTTAGATTTTAGCTTCGATGCCAGTATCGGCGACTTATTCGGAGAAGAGTCGCTTGATAGTTGCTTTGTGGGGTTTTCGGTGCATCATCGGTCGGGTATTTTCGCAGCATCGAATTTTTACAGTAACGTTTACGGCGGTTCCAACGTAAACACCCTCTACGTTGAATGTGAGCGTTATTAAGGAGTACACCATGTTACGCATGTTCATTTTGTTTTTAGGTTTAAGCATTGTGCCGATGACAGTAAATTCTCAAGAACTCTCGGTTAACTATGGCTACGTTTGGAGCGATTCAATCAATGTCTATCAATCGGGGTTTGTGCCGAAGCAGGTTGGCATTGAGGATATGGATGATGTCTCGGCAAGCCTCGATTTTAACTACCAGCGTAATCAAACGATTGGCGTGTTTGTGAGTCAGCAATCTGCTCAAATGCAGGGTACTCCAGCGCGTTTCGATCAGGGGCTTACGTTACAACACGTTCAATTTATTGGCTCTAAATTGTATCCGCAAGGTAATTGGACGCATCGCGTTTCGCTTGGATTGGGGTTCACGTATTTAAGCCCTGACGAGCGAGAATTTAGCAGTCACACAAGGCTATCCGGTCAATTGGCGGTGGGCACACGCTTCGCTGTAACGCCAAAAGTCGCGATTGGAATTGAGGCTCGTTGGTTGCCGATCTTTATGAATAACAGTGGTTACATCTTTTGTAACGGTGGCTGTAGTGTAGGTTTCGGGTCTGACAATATATTGAATCAGTTCTCCGTCGGCGCCGGTGTTACCTTTCGATTTTGAATCGAATTAGACCATCAGCTGTGCAAGACGATTGATATCGTTGATTAAGTCGAGTTGTCGGTGGTAGTCATTTTTTGCCAACACTGACTTAATGTAACTGCGCACGGTATTTTCTTTCAAGTCTAGAGCCTGCGCAGCTGCAGCAGGCGTATAGCCGAGTGATAAGAGGGTCACAACTCGGGCCTCTGCATCGGTTGCTTTGATAATTCGTCTAACAAAGTCGTCATCGATGTCCAGTTGTGTATTAGGGTCTAACAGGCCAACGATTACGTGAGACGGTTTCTTCTGAATACCAAATGCGATCGATAGTCGTGCGACAAGGGGGAGCCTGCCACTGCATTCGATCAGCAGTCGCTCCTCAGACTGAATGACATGCTGGTCGCTTAGCATATCGAGTATCGTGGCGTCGAAGATCGCTTGCTGCTCGATAGAAGCAAACCGTATTTCTCCATTGGTTAACTTGATGTCAGCAGGGTAACGCTTGATAAGTTCCGTGAACGACGCGTTTTGAGTGATTAATGCGCCTTGCGTATTAATCATTGCGCTTGGCATTGCTCTACCTTCAATGTACTGAGTCAGCGAATCGGCCCGGTCGGCTAGTTCGATGGTACTGCTTGCCGTCGAAAATATCCGCTGAAGATGTGTCAGCAATTCGTAAAGAGGCTCTTTTATTGACTCATCATAAACGCCTTGAGACTTATGCCGATTCATAATAAGAATCACATGATTGCCTTCGTTGTTGATGGTGGTTGCCACAGCGCAATCAACGATCCCTGTAGCACTTAGCCACGTTCGGGTGAATACACCCACGCCATGTCTGATGTCGTGTTTCGGGTTGAAGTTACAAAAAGTCGATACAGTTGGCTTGTTACAGGCAAGGGCCATCTTTACGCCCTCGTCTTTGTGAATAAGATTCGAGCGAATCATCATGGAAATTAGCCCTTTCGGGTAACCATGTGCCCATCCACAAATAGTCTTTTGAGTTTCTTTGTTGATTACGACGAATGAGGCTTGTTCAGCTTTAAAGTATTCACATGACTTCGCGACGAAGTCAGCGAAGCTAAAACCATCAGCGGCACAAACGTAAAGAGCGCTTAGAAGATTATCGAATTCGTTGGAGTTTTGCATAAGAGCGCGCCGGTAAGGCTGAGTGAGAGAAGCTCGCGGAATAATCGCGTCTTGCATCGTCGTCGGTGTAATCCATTTCTTTTATTCCGCGAGCTCAGTAGTAGTAAAAGCGATTTAATTTTTCTGTTATACCCCAAATTTGGGGTATATGTAAAATCACGTTCTTGTGTTTTCAGCTTGATCAACTTGATTTAGTCAAAACTGCGACCAAACTTAGCTTAATTAGATAGTTCGTCGGAGTACAAATCGATGTATGTTAGCGCTGCGTTAAAAGGGTTTTTGATCGCTGTTTTTTCCTTAGTACTGGTCGCATGCGGCAATGATGAGAAGAAACAAGCTCAGGAGATTACGGCTAAGCTCCCAGGAACTACCACGCTTCAAGTTCATGCGAGTAGTCTATCCGTAGCTCAGGGGCAAACGGTAACGATTGATGTGCACTATATCGACTCCGTGGGCTTAAAGGCCGATGTAGCAGCAGATGCGACCTACAATTTAGGTGATAGCCAAGTGTTGACTCAGGGGTCGTCTCCCAACTCATTTACGGCGGTCGGCGGTGGCACGACAACCATCGAGGTTTCTTATCAAGGCAAAACCGAGACATTAACGATTCAGGTTACGCCAACGCTCGTATCCAAAGTTGATATAGAACTCAACCAGTCGGCTACGACGGCCGTAGGTCAAAAAGGGCAGTTTCGAGCAATCGCTTACTTTGCTGATGGTACCCACGATGATATTTCCGATCGTGTGCGTTGGGAGTCGTCGAATAGTCTCGTGCTAGCGTTTGAAGGCGCGGGAAGCCGCTTTGTCGCACTTTCGTCAGGCACGAGTTTCATCAGTGTGGTGGTTCCTGAGTCGGTCGGCGTTTTAACCTTGCAAGGCGCAAAGCCTGGGGCAGGTGGCGGAGATAACACGCCAACGCCTTCGACCGCGCCGTCCAGCAGCACCTATTCAATTGAGGTGACCGTCTCTGATGTCGGGATTTCCGATCTTCACCTGCATTCGTCGGCGGGTTCGAAGCTTGTTCCGGGAGAGTCGACGTCGATGACGGCCAATGCGGTTCATAGCGATGGTACTGCATTCAACTTTAGTTCGACGGTGAGTTGGTCGTCGTCTGATAGCTCAGTCGCGACTATTACTGATCAAGGCAAGGTTTTGGCTGTTGGTGCTGGCGCAGCCACCATAACAGCAACACATGCTGGATTTTCAACGACCTATGCCATCACTGTGGATGCGGTTACGGCCACAGCTCTTGATATTCACCTCACGACTGGAACCGATGTGAACCTCAACGGATCCCAGCGGCTCACAGTTAGTGCCGAGTACTCCGACGGTTCATCGCGAGACGTTACGTCTCTGGTGGCATGGAGTTCAGATGATACGACTGTACTGACCGTCGGAAACGGCGGCTCTCTAGCCGGAGAAGTCCGAGGCGTGGGGTCGGGCAGTGCGACGATTTCTGCCGTACTAGATGGTCTTTCGAGTTCAGTCACGCTCACCGTGCTTGATGAGCAACCTAGCGGACTTATTATTCGCCAGGTGGGTGGCACTATCTTCGAAGGTAACATTCTAAGCTTCCAGGCGTTCGCACAGTTTGATAGTGGGCGGGAAGACAATGTGACCAAGCAGGTGACGTGGTCTAGTTCACGCTCGGATGTGCTCAATATTTCAAATGCGAGTGGACACGAGGGAGAGGCTCATGCGCTTGTCGCAGGTGCCGCTAAGATCAGTGTTGCCTACAAGAATTATCGAGCAGAACTGTCCACTGTGGTCGAAAGTGCGGCGGTCACCGCGCTGGCTTTATCGCCAACTTCGGTCAACTTGGGTGAGGGGAAAGACGCCCAGATCAAGGTTACTGCAACGTACGCCAATGGCGCTACGAGCGATGTAACGCGGAGCGCGAGCTACAGTCCACAGACATCGGGTGTCGTGACCGTACATAACGGTACGGTGCACGGCGTTGCGGCTGGGCGATCAGAAGTTACCATTCAGTTCTCGGGTAAGTCTGCGACACTCTCGGTCGATGTACATGCCGCCGCATTGCAGTCTCTGCTGATCTCAATTGATAAAGCGTCACTGGAGGTAAATCAGCATGCACAACTCACAGCGACGGGCACGCTCGATAATGGACTTCAAGTAAGCGAAACGTCTAATGTTAAATGGACTTCAACGGATCTTCATGTCGCGACGGTGGATTCCCATGGTCGATTAGTAGCGCACGGAGCGGGTACCGCGATCATTCACGCCTCACTGTCTTCTGTTACGTCGAACGATATTTCAATCACCGTGAGTGCTGCTCCTCCTGCGTCGGGAGGAAGCGGAACGGCGTTACAACCTGCCGGTTCGGGAACAGCGTCCGCGAGTGGCACAGTGACGACTTCGACGAGCCATACGGGCGCGATCACGGCGAGCACCTTGCCGACGTTAAAGAATTTCGCCTTCGCAGAGTCGGCTTCTAAAACCATTCCAGGTACCAGTGCCGAGTTACACGCAGGAGCCAATAACTGCGATGGTACGGTTAAGTCTGAGGATTCCATCGGGCAAATTGCGATCTTGGCGAGACAACAAGCGGGCGTGTCGAACCCAAGTTGTTGGACTGACGGTGGATACAACTTCAAAGACTTTCCGGTAAAACAGGGTACGTTGAGTTCCGCCTCAGGTGATTCTTACGAGGCTTATGTAGTCGGCAAGCCAGCGTCTCCAACCAACTTTGCCGCGAGTGGGCATTACATCGCGTATAAGCCTGCGGCAGCTGGAACATTCGATATCTACGAGTTTGATGGCCACTTCACGAAAATCGGCTCGATAACCGCGACGTCGACGGATTGGCAATATACCGATATCGAAGCATCGAAAATTACAACATCTCGTACCTTGGTGTTTGTGCCGTCAGGCGATCCGGCACCGAGCGTTCTTCATGCTATCGCGTCAGACCTTAACGGAGCGCAATTAGCGAGTAACCCAATCGGTGATATCTA
>JABXIR010000137.1 GCA_013372965.1 Gammaproteobacteria bacterium | reverse complement strand
CTTTTTTTGAGCAATTTGAGAGTAGCCCGAGTATGCGGCAGCTGGTACGTTTCCTAAAAATTGACAACGCAGATATCGCGTCGAGTGTCGCACTGCTTAAACTTTTCCCAGGTTCCCCAGCTAAGATTGCTGCGAAAGTTGCAGGGCTACCGAAGCCCGAGAACTGCCTTTAGTGACGATATGAGCGAACATGAATTTGCTCCATTCATTCGCGCCTTAGGTAAAGGTCCGCGTGGGCGTCGTGACTTGAGCGCGCACGAGGCATTTGACGCGATGACAGCCATCATCGAACAACGAGTGACTCAGGCTCAACTCGGCGCTTTCCTGATGCTGCTGCGCGTCAAGGAGGAAAGCATCGACGAGCTGACTGGCTTTGTTCGCGCGATCGAGGCGAAACGCGAGCCCACAGACACTCAGTATGATATTTCCTGGTCAACTTACAGCGGCAAACGAAAGCAACCTCACTGGTTTCTTCTAGCCGCAGCCGCCCTATCTTCTCGATACACCATCGCGCTGCACGGTGGCAGTGAGCACACTCCAGAAAGGATCTATACACAACATCTGTGTCACCAGCTCGATATTCCAATACAGACACCCGGAGACCAACCGAGCTCGTTGGTTTATATACCACTCTCAGAGAGCAACCCAACGCTCGATCGTCTTTTGATGTTGCGCGATGAATTCGGCCTTCGCTCCCCCTTAAACAGCGTGCTCAGGCTCCACACGCCAGTTGATGCAAGTACTTCGGTTATGAGCGTTTTTCATCCTAATTACGCGGAGAAGCATCAACACGCTGCAAGGCAGCTAAAACGTCGAGCATCACTCGTTTTTAAGGGAGATGCGGGTGAAGCGGAGATCAGACCAACCGCCAATACCACTGTTTTTATTCAGCGCAGCACAATACTTACCACAGACATTATTTCTCGGCGTATTCCGCTTTCCGCGCGAATAGAACGCGCACCAAGCGCCTCAGAACTGGCTGCACAATGGCATCATGATCTCCGCGACTACGGCTACCATGCTGTGTTAGCTACCATGACAGCGGTGTTAATGGCGCACGAAGGTTGGAGTCAAGACACAGCGTCGGGTATCGCTAACGAGATTTGGTCTAATCGTGATCGAAATCGATTTAAAAGCGCACTATAATTCGCCCACACTCAACAGCGTGAAGGCGACCCAAGCGTGACTCAAGTCAATCCCGAACGGTACGACCAACAATTTGACCAAAAGCTAACGACGCTAAAAGCGCTTCTTAGCCCCTTCTATACCGGTGACTTTGATACATTCGAATCCCCACGCACCCACTATCGAATGAGGGCCGAATTTAAAATTTGGCATGAGGGCGACACGGCTCATTACGCCATGTTTGAGCGCGGCAGCAACCGTCAACCCATTCTTATGACAAACTTCGACGTTGCGACAGAGTCAATCGACCAACTAATGCCGATACTTCTGAACGAACTCAACGCGGACCTCCGACTGAAGCGTAAGCTCTTTCACGTAGAATTTTTAGCCACGCTTTCAGGCGATATGCTCGTAACGCTTATCTACCATCGCCCACTCGACGAAGAGTGGATTGAACTTGCAAAAGCGCTTGAGGAAAAGCTCGATATCGCCATCATCGGACGCTCGCGTAAACAGAAGATTGTCATTTCACGCGATTATGTTGACGAGACTCTTGAGGTGAATAATACGTCACTCCACTATCGCCAAATTGAGGGCGGCTTTACCCAGCCGAACGCGTCGGTATGTGAAAAAATGTTAGGTTGGGCAGTGAGTCACACCGAAGGTTCCGAACACCGTGACTTGCTCGAGCTGTATTGCGGCAATGGAAACTTCGGAATTGCCCTAGCCAGAAATTTTCGAAAGGTACTTGCCACTGAGATGGCGAAACCTTCGATTAAAGCCGCACTTCATAATGCCGACGTAAACCACGTCGAGAATCTATCGATCGCACGTCTGTCTGCAGAAGAGTTTACTCAGGCCTGGAATCGAGAACGCCCATTTAAGCGTCTAGCCCATATCGATCTCGACACGTTCGATGTTTCAACAATATTTGTTGACCCTCCGCGCGCTGGACTCGACGACGGAACGGTCAAACTGTGCCAAAAGTTCGAACGCATCGTTTATATTAGCTGCAACCCGAATACCTTAGCAGACAACTTGTCGATTCTTAGCGCTAGCCACAAAGTGACGTCTGCAGCCCTGTTTGACCAATTCCCGTATACCGACCACATGGAAGCCGGCGTTGTACTAGAACGACGTTAGATTAAACCGCTGCGTTGTCGAACTTAGGTCGAACGAAGTTTTTAAGCCCTTCCATCGACGCGTTTAACGCAGCCTCGTATTCGGTTTCGATACGAATTCGCTCGAGATCTACGCGATGCTGCTCTTTACGGCTCAGGTCTTTGTAGGCCTGAAGAATGGGTAAATGACGTGTTTTTTCCGCGATTTCCCAAATAACGGGGTGCAATGCGGATACGTAGGTTTCCAACTGAAGCTGTTGCGAAATAATTTCTATTCGTAAACAGGCTTCCGTAGCGGTTAGGTCTTCTTGAAGATAGGCATTGGCAATCACCGCTATCCCGCGGGCTACATCGTCAAGAACGGCTTCGCCTCGAGTTTCGAGCTCTGCTAATCTTCGTTCTCGATCGGCCTCAACCACTTTTACTTGCTTGGTAAGCTTGAGTGCATAGAACGCGAGTATTAAGATAATAATAACACCCACAACAAGTGCTGATATCCAGTAAATATTCAAATCGCTACCTCAGATAATGTACGCTGGTACCGATTATACGCTGTGCGAGCCATATGGACGAGTTAAAGAATCAATTTTCAGAACAAATCAAGCAACTGTGCCAGCGAGGCTACGATGCTTATGACGAGCATAATTGGGACGAAGCGCTGCGCTATTTTTACAAAGCATGGAATCTTTTGCCGAAACCACAAACAGACTGGAAGGAGTCTGGTTGGATACTGACTGCGCTAGGCGACACTTATTTTCGCGCGGGCCGTTACCGCCCCGCAAAAGAGGCGCTTAATTCAGCGCTCCACTGCCAAGGTATCAACTATAATCCCTTTGTGCTGCTTCGCTTGGGACAAGCATTGCTTGAGCAAGGCGACGCAGTGCGAGCGCATGAAACACTCGCATTTGCATACAAAAAAGGGGGGCGATCTCTCTTTAAGAATGAAGCGCCCAAGTATCTTCTTGCAGCGCTCCAAGCTCCGGTATCAAAATAACTTCAGATTTCGCTGCGAGCGATCATCACCATTCGAACTAACTGAGCGAGTGATCGACAGCCCATCTTTTGCATCACGTTAGCGCGGTGAATTTCAACCGTGCGCTGGCTCACCTCAAGGTCAAATGCGATGACTTTGTTAGCGTTACCGGCTACAACCATCTCCATCACTTGGTTTTCACGGTCAGTTAACGTTGCTAAGCGCTCTAATGCCGTCTCTTTCAATACCTGACGCTCACGATTTGCGGTCATGCTATCAACCGCATCTTTGATGTGGCCCAGGAGCTCTTGATCATCGAAGGGCTTGAGGATGAAATCGAGCGCCCCATTTTTAATCGCTTCGACCGCCATTGGCACATCGCCGTGGCCCGTTACAAACACAATCGGAATCAATTGATCTTTCGCTTTGAGCGTATCGAACAACTCAAGACCCGTCATGCCTGGCATACGGATATCGAACACGCCTACCGCAGCTTGGCTAAGATCGGCGTTGTCTAAGAAATCCGACGCATCCGAGAACGTTTTGCAACGGTAACCGTTCGCCTTCATCAAAAAGCTTAGAGATGAACGCATCGCCTCATCGTCGTCAACAATGTAGATCACTGCATCGCTAGGTTGGTTTGCTTCCATAGTTTGATCACTCCTTCATGTCGCGGTTCTTCGCGATCGGTAATTTTAATTCGAATACTGCGCCACCG